>JBOGOW010000082.1:0-11114 GCA_050748285.1 Pyrinomonadaceae bacterium | reverse complement strand
GGCTTTTGCATTGAATATGACTGACAAACTCCACGATTTCGTGGAACAATTAAAACAGAAAAACGAAACGTGGGTCACAGAAGTACGAGAGGCTTTTGGTGAGGTCACGGTCATTATGCCGCGCGAAGCGGTTGAGGCCGCGTGCTTCTTTCTGCGTGATGAACACAATTTTGATTTGCTTGCTGACCTTTGCGGTTGCGACCGCGGTCCTGAAGAAGAACCGCGTTTCGAGGTGAATTACCACCTATTTTCGACAACGCATCACAATCGACTTCGTTTGAAAGCTTTTCTCGCCGAAGACGATGCCACCATCTCGACGGTTACGCACGTTTGGCGAACCGCCGAATGGCACGAACGCGAGACATACGATCTATTAGGAATAAATTTCGAAGGCCATCCCGATCTTCGCCGCATCCTTTTGCCAAGCGATTTCGACGGTCACGCGTTAAGAAAAGATTACCCTCTGCGCGGCTACGAGCCGTACAGCATGAACTAAATGTAACGCCAGCTTCCAACTGGCTGTCGAAGCGGCATCTTGCCGCCGCGCGAAAAATTGAAACTTGAATAAACGCCTGCATGTCCTGGCAGGATGCCGTCAGGACAGCCGCCAAGATGGCAGCGCTACTTATTGAGATGATAAGCAAAGAACTATATCAAGCCCGAACCGAAGTTCGCCCACTGCCGATCAGATATACGGTGGACGATTTGGAGTTTATGCCGGAGGATGACAAGCGGTACGAACTCATTGGAGGAGAGCTATTTGTGTCACGCGCACCGCATTTGGACCATCAACGAACGATAGGTAATATACATTTTCAGTTTAAGCTGTACCTGGAAAAAAATCCGATCGGCGAAATTTTCACAACGCCCGGCGTGATCTTTGGGCCGCAAGATGCAGTAATACCAGATCTTGTGTTTGCGTCGAATGAAACGATCGAGAAAAAAGTTGCAGGCGAAGGCGCGAAGTTTGCGGGAAAATTCACAGGCGCGCCCGAACTGCTGATCGAAGTCCTGTCTTTTGGAAAGAAGGATTTTGAACGCGACCGTGTATTCAAACGCGAGCTATATGGAGAATTCGGCGTCGAAGAATATTGGATCGTAGATGGAATGTTTAATACGATCGAGGTTTATCGTTTTGACGGTGAAGGCGAGCAATTAGTCAAACGCTTCGAGATTTATGAGTCGATTGAAACGCCTCTGCTTCCTGATTTTGAGCTAAAACTTTCGGATGTATTTAAGTTCTAATTATGTCAGTCGCAGTCGAAAATATTCCAAGCCAGTTCGAGGTGATGGATTCAGCGCTCGAATCGCAGATGACCTTGTCGATGGGACCGCAGCATCCTTCGACGCACGGCGTTCTGCGGCTCGATCTGCGGCTTGACGGCGAGCTTGTGATAAAGGCGATCCCCGACATCGGCTATCTCCACACCGGAATGGAGAAGCTCTTTGAATACAAGAAATACCAGCAGGGAATCGTCATCACAGACCGGATGGATTATCTAAACCCGCTCGGAAATAATCTCGCTTATGTGATGGCGGCGGAAAAGCTGCTCGGGTTGGAAATTCCCGAACGAGCGCAGGTTATTCGCGTTCTTATGTGCGAGCTGCAGCGAATCGCGTCGCACATGGTTTGGTTCGGAACGTCGTGTCTCGACATGGGTGCGATGACGCCGTTCTGGTTTACGTTCAAAGAACGCGAAAAGATTTTGAACATCATTGAATCAGCCTCCGGCGGTCGAATGACGCCGAGCTATTTCCGGATCGGCGGGTTGATGATGGATTTGCCGGCGGGTTTTGAAAATCGAGTCAGACAATTTTTGGACAATTTCCCTGATGCACTCAAAACATTTGATACGCTGATCACCGGCAACACCATTTGGCACAGCCGCACAAAAGGAATTGGCGTGATTTCACGTGAAGATGCAATAGATTGGGGGCTCACCGGCCCGAGCTTGCGCGGCAGCGGCGTCGATCTCGATCTGCGGCGCGATAATCCTTATACGGGTTACGAGACTTACGATTTCGAGGTGCCGACCGAGCCCGACGGCGATGTCTGGTCGCGGTTTATGGTGCGAATGCGCGAACTCCGCGAATCGCACAAGATCGTCCGCCAAGCGCTTGAAAGATTGAAGCCGGGACCGACAAAGGCCGACGCGCCGAAGGTCGTCCTGCCCGACCGCGACGATATGCGCAAGCATATGGATTCGCTGATCCACCATTTTCTGATCGTCGCCGAGGGCTTCAACGTCCCCGAAGGCGAGGTCTATATGGCTATCGAGGCATCTAAGGGCGAGCTAGGCGTCTATATGAAATCTAACGGCGGCCCAAAACCCGAACGCGTCCATTTCCGCGGCCCGAGTTTTGTAAATCTTTCGGCTCTGCCCGTCATGGCCGAAGGCGAAATGATAGCCGACGTTGTGGCAATAATCGGAAGTTTGGATATTGTGCTTGGAGAAATTGATAGGTAGATGAATTATGGCTGAAGAAATTACTGATAATCAATTTAAGTCCGATATGCTCGATTTCAAGACCGAGATGATGCGGTTTGTCGAGATCGCATCAATGAAATTTGAAGGCATCGCTGCGGATCTCAGGACAAACTCTTTTAGATTCGATAAGTTGGAAGCGAAGATCGATCATCTGGATAAGACGATTAATCAAATAGATACGAAGATCAATAATGCGGAAAACAAACTTGAATTAGTTTCGGGACGGCAGATTGACGTAATACCGAGAGTTATTGAGATACAAAAAACTGTGAACAGCAGTTTAGAAGTTCAGAACGCACAGGTGGCGAAAATAGCGGAGATGTGGAACCGACTGGACGCGATTAAGAAAAATTTGGAGTCTTTTGATGACCGCCAGACTCGATTTGATCAGGAATTAGAGAAACTTAATTCCGCAGTTGGTTCACTTGTAGATGATGTCCGCAGCGGTCTCGATTTGCGTAAACGAATTTATGAGATCGATCAGAAGATCGCTCGAATTGAGGAAAAATTGGCCGTTTAAATATGGCAGCAGCAACACCGACAAGTTATACGGATAAGGTCATCGTCTCGGACGAGGTGGCGGAGTTTTCGGCCGAGATCGTCGAGGAGATGAAGTCGCACGTGGCGAAATATCCGGCGGATCGGACGCGGTCGGCATTGATTCCGCTGTTGATGCTGGTCCAGCGTGAACGTAGTTGGATCGATAACCCGGGCGTGAATTTTCTGGCGAAATTTCTCGATCTCGAAGTAACGGATGTTTGGGAAACGGCGACGTTTTATTCGATGTTCAATCTGCGGCCCGTCGGGCGTCATCATATTCAAATTTGCAAAACGCTGTCGTGCAGGATAATGGGCGAGCCTGATATCACCGATCACATCTGCGCGAAGCTCGGTATTCACCCCGGCGAGACAACCGAAGACGGAAAATTCACCGTCTCAATGGTCGAATGTTTGGGAAGCTGCGGCACCGCACCGATGATGCAGATCGGGTTTGATTATTACGAGGATCTGACGAAAGAGTCGGTCGATAAGATCATGGGGGATTGTAAATAGCGACGGAGCGCGGACACTCTTGTCCGCATCGCCGGTTCCTCGGGCGAAATCGCGTACTTGCAGGCTATTTTTCGCGTCGAAGCGACGCTCATGCGGACAAGAGTGTCCGCACTCCGAATTATGGAAATCAAGGCAATTGGCTGCGAGCCTTTACAGCTAAAGCGAATGCACATCGAAAATGGGCATACGCTGAAGGTGTATCGTGAGACGGGCGGTTATGAATCGCTGAAAAAGGCGTTTCAGATGGCGCCGGCCGAGATTATTGAAGAGGTGAAAAAGAGCGCGTTGCGCGGGCGCGGCGGTGCGGGTTTTCCGACGGGGATGAAATGGTCGTTCGTGCCGAAGGATTCGCCGAAGACGAGGTATGTCGTTTGCAATGCCGATGAAAGCGAGCCCGGCTCATTTAAGGACCGCTATCTGATGGAACGCGACCCGCATTCGATGATCGAGGGGATGATAATCGCGGCATACGCGCTTGGCTCGACGACCGGTTACATTTACACACGCGGTGAATATAAGTATCTGATCGACATTATGGATCGGGCACTTGCCGAATGCCGTGAGGCAGGATTGCTCGGCAAGAATATTCTCGGTTCGGGTTTCGATCACGAAATTTATACACACACCGGAGCCGGTGCATATATCTGCGGCGAGGAAACTGCATTGCTAAGTTCGCTCGAAGGGTTTCGCGGCCATCCGCGTTTGAAGCCGCCGTTTCCGGCGGTCGAGGGTCTTTATGCAAGCCCGACGATCGTTAATAATGTCGAGACGTTTACGTCCGTGCCGCAGATCATCGAGATGGGCGGCATTCCATGGCGAGATCTGGGCACTGAAAGGAGCGGCGGCACGAAGCTATGGTCGATAAGCGGCCATGTCAAACGGCCCGGCGTTTACGAACTTCCGATGGGCTATGCCGATATGGAAAAGTTCATTTTCGATGACTGCGGCGGCATGCTCCGCGATGACAAAAAGCTAAAGGCGGTCATTCCCGGCGGCTCCAGCGTTTATATTATGAACGCCGGACAAATTCTCGGCCAGAACGTAACGCTTGATTACGAAGGACTTGTAGCCGCAGGCTCGATGCTCGGCACGGGCGGGATGATGGTGATGGACGAAACCGTCGATATTGTCGAAACGACAAAGAACCTGACCGAATTTTACAAGCATGAATCCTGCGGCTGGTGCACGCCGTGCCGCGAGGGAACCGATTGGCTGGTTAAGATCTTTGGCCGCATTACGTCCGGCGGCGGGCGGCCCGAGGATGTGCAGTTAATGCTCGATATCTGCGACAACATCGAAGGCAAATCATTCTGTCCGCTCGGCGATGCCGCTGCATGGCCAATACAAAGCGCGATAAAGCAGTTTCCGGATGATTTTAAGAAATGGGTCGCAAACGGTGCGACTGCGAAAAATTAGTTCATAACTCATGATTCAATTTCGATCAAATTTTAACCTGATTTTTGCAGCGGCCTTCTCGCTGGTGCTTTCGGGCTATGCATTCGGCCAAACTGGAAGCCTCGTTTCTTCAAATCGCGTCGGCTCCCTATCGGCGTCTCAGTTTAATAAACGACTGAACGAGGTTTACGGTTCCTCCGCACCTGAACCGCTGCGCGGCGCGCTGAATTTATACAAAGTAACTTATCGTTCGAGCGATGCGAATGGTCGCAATGTGGTGCTTTCGGGACTTGTTGTTTTGCCGGCAAACGGTGCTCCGAACGGCCTTGTAGTATTTAATCACGGGACGACGGTTTACAACGGTCATTTGCCGTCGCGTTTTAACGGCTCGCAGAAGGGGATAGAGGCTGAAATCGCAACGCTTGCTTTTGGCGGCGGCGGATATGCGATCGCGATGCCCGATTACATTGGACAGGGCGATCACGCGGTCGGACATCCGTATCCGGCAAATGTCGCTAACGCCCAAGCGGGAATCGACTTGATAAAAGCTGCTCGCGCGCTTGCCCGTAGAAATAATATTGAGATCGGCAGCTCACTTAATATCACGGGATACTCCGAAGGCGGCGGTGTTGCGATGGCACAGGTTCGTGAATTGGAGCGTTTGAATATTCAAGTAACAGCGGCCGCTCCCGCTTCGGGGCCATACGACCTTTCGGGCTCGACGCGGCAATTTATGCTCGAACAGCCGACCGATCAGGCAGGGTTCGTAGTTCGCACATATCTGCTCGGAGCACTTGTTTACGGCCTTCACAAGACGAAGAGCGTGAAGATCACCGATTATTTTAGGAGCTCGATGGCATTTGCGATCAACAATTCTTACGGCGGGCGAATAACTGACGAGGCGATCATAAAAAGAGTTGCTCTAACCGCGGTTTTGATGCGGGCACAGAACAACCTATTTAACGTCGTTACTCCGCGTTTTAAGCGCGTAATGGAAACGCTCGATCTTCGTGATCCTGCTGCCAAACAGCTGAAAGATAACGATTGTTACGATTGGTCGCCGCGAACGAAAATGCTTCTGATAAATCTTGAAGGTGATGCAATAGTTTCGCCGCGAAATACCGAAGTCGCATTCCGCACGATGCGACGTAGAGGTATTGCACGTGATACATTGCGACGTTCGATCATTCGGGACGCAAAGTTGAATCACATCACAGCTATGCCCGAAGCTATGCTCCGTGCACGCAACTTTTTCGACGGCGGATTCCAGGCAGTTCGCGATCTGGATGAAAATTAGACGTAGTATCCAAAATTTCGATTTATGAGGTAGATAATTTATGGGAAAAGGCGATAAAAGAACTCGACGCGGCAAGATTTTTGCCGGTTCATACGGCAAAACGCGGCCAAAGCATAAGAAAAAAACCGCGCCTGAAAAGGAAGAAAATAGGTCAAAGAAAAAAGCTGAATCATAATGGGAGAAGTGAGGGTAAAAGTAAAGTTGATTAATGCCGCCGATGAATTCATGGCGCGGCGTGGAAAAATCGATGCCGGCGAAATTCGCGTATATGAAGCGGATGCGATGGTCGATACCGGGGCGGTTCAGACAGTGATTCCGGTTGATGTTCTCAAAATGCTCGGTCTTGAGACACCGCGGCAGAGTGGCGTCGAGTATGCCGACGGGCGGAAAGAGGTAGTACCTGTTAGCGAAGGCATAGTCGTTGAAATTCAAAATCGGGCCACAAACGACGAAGCATTGGTCCTAGGCGACGAGGTTTTGATCAGCCAGACAATTTTAGAGAAACTCGACCTGCATGTTGACTGCGCCAATCAAAAGGTTATTCCGAATCCGGCGCATCCTGATCAGGCGGTTACAAAAGTTAAATAGATTTTCATGTCAGAAGAACTTATAAAAGTTAAGATCAACGGCCAGGAAATTGAAACGGAAAAGGGTGCCGTTTTGATCGATGTCTGCAACGAGAATGATTTCAGCATTCCGTCGTTTTGCTATTACAAAGACCTCGAACCGCAGGCTTCGTGCCGGATGTGTCTTGTGCGTATCGACAAGATGCCGAAGCTGCAAACCTCGTGTACCATTAAATGCACGGAAGGAATGGAGGTTACGACGCGGAGCCCCGAAATCGAAAAGGCTCAGCGTTCGATGGGTGAATTTTTGCTCGTCAATCACCCGCTCGATTGTCCGGTTTGCGACCGCGGCGGCGAATGCGAGCTGCAGGAAGTGATCTTCGATTGGGGCGATGTCGAAGAGCGTTTTAGCGAAGAAAAAAACAAGGCTCCTGAAAAATATCTCTCGCCCATCGTCGCAAACGATCCGCAGCGGTGCATTCTCTGCAAACGCTGCACACGAGTTTGCAGCGAATGGATGGGTGAGGATGCTATCGAAGCCGGAAATCGCGGTTCTAATACCGTCATCGGCACATACGGCGGCTGGCTGGATTGTTCGCAATGCGGCAATTGCATCGAGGTCTGCCCTACGGGCACGCTGCTCGACGGCGTTTACCGCCACGAGACGCGGCCGTGGGAACTTGACCAGACAATCACGACCGATGTTTACTCATCAGACGGAATGCAGCTCAGCATCGGTTCGCGTGCCGGCGAGGTTCACAGAATCGTCGCCCGCGACCGTTACGTAAATGGTTTGAACGGCGAATTCCTCGATGTAAAGGCGCGGTTCGCACACGAATTTATCAATCACCCCGACCGCATCAAAACGCCGATGATCCGCTATAAGGAAGGCGGCAAGCTGATTCCCGCAACATGGGACGAAGCGATGTCGGTCGTTGCGGAAGAATTAAAGCAATACGTAGGTGCGACGGGCGTTATCGCAAGCCCTCGGCTAACCAATGAGTCGATCTTTACGCTCGGCAAGTTCGCTAGAGACGTGTTGAAAACCGAGAATGTTGCCGTTTCCGACAAGCACGATATGTCGGCATTCTTTGCGAATCTCAGCGTGCCGCTTGCAACGCACAACGATATTCGATACGCGTCTTTGATCGTTCAAATAGGTGGCGAACCCGAAGAGGAACAAACATATACGGCAAAGCAGATACGCCAAGCGGTGAAAAACGACGGTGCGAAATTCATCGTTGTTCAAGACACGCCGATCAGGCTGTCGCGAAATGCGTCACAGTTCATACACATCGACCGCGAAACTTATGATGCCTTTGCATTGGCATTTGCTAATAAGCAAAGTGTCGGATTGGCGGCGAAAAAACTAGGTGTCTCTGAGACCGAGATCGCTGACCTTCGCAGCGCTCTCGAATCTGCGAAAGGCGATGTTGTTATCGTTATTGGAAGTGAGCTATCGACAAACGCGCAAGCCGCCATCGCCGGCTCCGCCGTTTCATTTGCAACGAACGATCGCCGCGTTTTGCTTCATCCGCTTCCGGTGTATAACAACTCTGTCGGTGCCATCGACATTCTGCCAAATGCGAGGTCGGTGAATGACGTGGTTTCCGCGTCAAAGGGATTGCTTATCGCGGGCAGTTTGCAGGATGCCGATATTATAGAAGGCAAAGAGTTTATCGTCGTTCAGGAGCTATTTGAAACAGATACTACCGACATAGCGGATGTCGTTTTCCCGGCGGCGAGTTTCGCAGAGGTTGACGGCACGTTCACCAATAACGCAGGCAACGTGCAGCGCGTTCGCAAGGCGATCGAGCCTGTTCATAGCTCAAAGCCTGATTGGATGATAACCGCGTTGCTGGCGCGAGCGATGGGCGTTGAGATCACGCCTGATTTTTCGGCTTCGGCGATCTTTCGCGAGATCGGCGAATCTGTGTCGGCTTACGAAGGGCTTCGGTATCCGATGCTAAAAGATGAATCGAATCCGGTGCAGGCAAAGCATTCAGTCTCGACGCCGGATCTTTTGAACGTGATCGAAAATCTGAAAAAATCTGTCGATGCGTTTGCGAGCGGCGAGAAGCATTATCTTGTTCCGCAGGTCGGGCACAGGCTTCATCGCTTGACGACCATGACGAGCAAGACGCCGCAGTTTCATTTGCTTGCAAATAGCAATCCAAAACCGGAAAGCCTCTTGCTCGCACCACTGGAGCAGATCGATCTGGACGGCACGCCGCGTGAGCGATCAGCAGCGGTTGGGATTGGCGACAGGGAGTAGTCTATGAAGTACCGAATAACAATTGAACAAGATGAAGACGGGATATATGTAGCCGAAGTTCCTTCGCTTCCAGGCTGTATTTCGCAAGGTGCAGTCAGAACGGAGGCAATTGTGAATATTAAAGAAGCTATTGAACTCTATTTGGAAAGTTTGAAGGCTCACGGTGACCCGGTTCCACCGCCCATAACGGAAGAAATCGTGGAGGTCGCATTTTGAGTCGGATTCCCCGTATTTCGGGTCGCGAAACCGTCAGGGCTCTTAACAAGGTTGGCTATGAATTTGACCGTCAACGTGGCAGCCATATGATATTAAGACAAATCAATTCTCCGTATCGGAGAATCGTCGTTCCCGATCACAAGGAAGTTGCGAAAGGCACACTTCGGGGAATCATCCGCCAGGTTGGGCTGACATTAGAAGAGTTCACAAACTTACTTTAATAAAACGTGGAAGATTTTGTAAAAACCACATTTCCGATCTTAGTTTACGCCGTTGCGATACTGCTTGCTTTTCAGGGCGTGCTGATGATCGTCGCTTATACTGTGCTCGGCGAACGCAAGATCCTTGGCTGGATGCAGGGCCGCGTCGGGCCGAACCGCGTCGGGCCGTGGGGCATGCTGCAGCCGTTTGCCGATCTCTTGAAATTTATTTTGAAGGAAGATTTGATTCCCGATAAATCGACGAAGTTCGTTTATTTTCTTGCACCGCTTGTGGCTTTAACATGCGCGCTGCTTCCGATAGTTGTTTATCCATTCGGGCCGCCGATAACGACGATCGATTGGAGCTTTTTGCCCTACGGTTTGGGCGAGGGCATTACGCGCTTGCCGCTAACGATCGCTCAAATAGATGTCGGCGTGCTGTTTGTTTTGGGAATAACGTCAGTCGGCGTTTACGGCATCGCGTTGGCCGGCTGGTCGTCGAATAATAAGTATTCGCTGATGGGCGGACTTCGTTCATCGGCACAATTGATCTCGTATGAGCTTGCGATGGGCGCCTCGGTGCTTGGCGTGATACTTCTCTCAGGCACGCTCGACCTTAACGGCATCATCGTTGCCCAAATGAGATCGCCGTTCAGATGGTTTATCATTCCGCAGATCATCGGGTTTTTTGTTTTCCTGATCGCGGCATTTGCCGAAACAAACCGCGTTCCGTTCGATCTGCCTGAGGCCGAAACCGAATTGGTCGCCGGTTTTCATACCGAATATTCGGCTCTGAAATTCGCGCTTTTTTTCATGGCCGAATACGTGAATATGTTCACGGTTTCGGTAATGTGCACAGTGCTGTTTTTGGGCGGCTGGTATGTCCCCGGTTTGAGTCATATTTTCGATATCGGCTCCATCCCGTACGCTCTAGTGAGCCACGCAGCGTTCTTGGGCAAGATCTGCGCGTTTTTGTTTTTGTATATTTGGGTACGCGGTACGCTGCCGCGATTTCGCTTTGACCAATTGATGAATTTCGGCTGGAAGTTTTTGCTTCCAGTCGCGTTGGGAAATGTGATACTTACGATCTTGATCGTGTATTTTTTGAATAGTTAGAAATTTTTTCCACTGATGAACACAGATAGACACAGATTTTTACATTCTGCTTTTTATCCGTATGCATCTGTGTCCATCTGTGGCTAATTCTTTTATGGCTTCGACCATTTTATTTTTCTTGTTTGCGGGTTTTGCGATAGCTTGCGCTATCTCGCTTGTCTATCACCGCAATCCGCTGTACAGCGCGATTTCGCTGGTCGGCGTCTTTATCTCTCTTTCGTGTATTTACGTCACGCTCGCAGCTCCGTTTATCGCAGCGGTTCAAATATTGATCTACGCGGGTGCGATAATGGTTTTGGTCGTTTTCGTGATAATGCTTTTGAATCTGGACGAAGACAAACCGATAACAAATTTGAAATATCTTTATGCCGTCGGCGGCGTTCTCGGGCTGGCTTTGCTGGCACAGGCATTTTTTATTTATTACGCAGTGATGCGGGCGCCGAAACACGATGTCGATCTAGAATCGACCGCCGGCAAGACTTTGAGCATTGGGCAATCGATGTACAC
>JBOGOW010000081.1:0-11186 GCA_050748285.1 Pyrinomonadaceae bacterium | reverse complement strand
GGTTTCAACTCTTTGACACCAATTTCAATTGACAATAAATCAACCAAAGGAGTAAAACCTAAGCAACACTCGTGTCCGTCAAATCAGGACCATCTCAAAATCTTGTTCCTTTCGGTCAATCATCACGATAAAAGCCATTCCGGGTTTTTTGGGCGTTGGTTCTGGTTTTGGGCGCGGTTTTTCCTTGTCGCGGGGTTCCACTTTTGGCGGATCCTTTGGCGGCTTTTTGGGGTCTTCCTTTTGTGCGGAAACTGAGAGCGCAAGCCCCGCAACCGCAATAAAGGTAAACACTAATTTCTTGAAAGTCTTCATTTCTATTCTTCTTTCTCTCCCTTTTTTCTAACGCAACCGGGAAGAAAGGGAAAGTGCGTCGCTATCTTAAAAGGCAATCTAAATGCCAAAGACACGATGTTTGACGTTTCGCCCTGTCATTTGGTTGGAATCAATATAAACGCCTCATTCTGTTCTTTACAAAACTTTACGATATGGACGATGAACATACGAAATCGTGAGCCAAACACGGTTTTCCGACGCAAAAACTGCTAAAATTGCATCACTATGGCCGAATCCCCGACCTCGACCGACCGCATTCGGGCGATCCTTGTGATTGTAGCAACTTTTGGCACGATCGCGTTCAATTTTCTCGCAACTGCCGGGAAAATAAATAGCGTTACTTCCGCCGAAATTTCTGATAAATATCCGACCCTTGTTACTCCGGCCGGATATGCTTTCGCGATCTGGAGCCTTATATATGCCGGGTTGATCGCATTCAGCATTTATCAGCTTTTGCCGGCGAATGCAGCGAGATACAGAAACATTCGCACCCTTTACGTTTTGAGCTGTGCGATAAACTGCGGCTGGCTGTATTTTTGGCATCACGATCAAATCGCCATATGCCTCGGTTTGATCGTTTTACTGGCCGCATCGCTGTTCATAGTAAACCGTAATCTGAGAGCCAGAGGAACAACTTGGGAATACTGGCTTGTAAAAGCACCTTTCGGGATATATTTTGGCTGGGTGTCCGCGGCGATGCTTGTCAATTTTGCGATCCTTTTGGTTTATTTGAATTTTCAGCTTTCCGAAACCGCTTGGACAACGATTTCGGTTGCGCTGATCTTATTTGCGGCACTGCTCGGCATAATTTTCAGAATGCGATTATCGAGCTATCTTGCCCCGCTTGCGATCGCTTGGGCATTGACGGCAATAGCCGTAAAACAAAGCGGGCACACGGCGACAGTAGTCGCCGCCGCGATCGGCGTTGTCGTATGCCTGATCGCGACCCTTAGTTTCGTCGTAAAATTACCGACAAGATCGACTTCAACTCAATTGCCCTAATGAATAACGGAAATATCTGCATATCGATCTGCGCAAAAACGGCGGACGAACTCTTCAAAAAAGTCGAACGAGCCGAGCCGCTCGCCGACCTGATCGAATTGCGTTTCGATTGTCTCGAACCTTCCGAGATCAAAACGGTTTTGAAGCGCATCGCCGATCTTCCCGAAATGTCGAATACTTTGATCGCAACATACCGAACGCCGGAGCAGGGCGGAATGCGTAAAATTTCAGAGGATGAACGAGATCGATTTTGGAACGGCGGAAATAGTTCGCTTTTTTTTGGCGGCGACCTCGAAGAAGATGTAATTGAGGCCTCGCTGGCGGCGAATTGGAAAAACAGAATATGTTCGCGGCACGCGCAATCAGGAAAGATTTTTGATCCGGAAGCGGCCTACGATGACTTATCGAAAACCGGAGCGAGCGTGATAAAAATCGCGTCCTTTAGCGACGAAGCTGCGGATGCGATCGAGGTATGGACTCTCATAAACCGAGCTGATCAGGACGGCAAACCGATGATCCCGATAGCGATGGGCGAAGCCGGCAAATGGACACGCATTTTGGGATTGGCACATGGCGCGTTTCTGACATACGCATCGCTTGAATCGGGCTCGGAAACCGCGCCGGGGCAAATTTCGGCCGACGAAATGATCGACATTTTCCGTGTAAAAGAGATCAATAAAGAAACTGAAGTTTACGGAATTGTCGCCGCCGATACGAGCTATTCCGTCTCGCCGTGGATGCAGAACGCCGCGTTCAAGGCGACCGAAATGAACCGCGTTTTCGTTCCATTTCAAACAACCGATCTCGATCGATTTATCGACAGAATGGTCGAACCCGACACGCGGGAGGTTGAACTAAACCTTGCGGGTTTTTCTGTAACCAATCCGCATAAACGCGCGATCATTCAACACCTCGACTTCATCGAGCCCGCCGCGAAGGCGATCGGAGCCGTTAATACCGTAAAGATCATCGATGGCAAACTGCACGGCTATAACACCGACGCTCCCGGCTTCATCGCTCCATTAATAAAGGTTCGCGGTGATGTAAAAGGCGCCCGCGTTGCGATCGTCGGCGCCGGTGGTGCCGCACGAGCCTGCGCATACGTGCTCAAGCAGGGAGGTGCTAAAGTTACGATCTTTGCGCGACGGCAAAAACGAGCGGCGGCTTTGGCAGAGGAATTTGGAATAAAAGAAGGCTCGTCTAAACACAGTTTTCGTCCGGGCACGGTAGATATTTTGGTAAACGCAACGCCGCTGGGAACAAAAGGACCGCTTCAAGACGCGTCGATAGCTGTCGCGAGCCAGATGAACGGCATCAAATTGGTTTACGATCTGGTTTACAATCCGATCGAGACGCGACTTATTAGCGAGGCAAGAAAGGCCGGCGTTGCGGCACTAGGCGGGCTTGATATGTTATTAGCGCAGGGCGCGCGTCAGTTTGAAATCTGGACCGGCGAAAAAGCTCCGCTCGACCCGATACGAAAAGCGATCTTGAAAAAATTGAAATGAACGCGCGTTACAGCAGACAGATACTTTTTGATGGGATCGGCAAAGCCGGGCAGGAACGGCTTCTTGGTTCCCGCGTACTGATCGTCGGCTGCGGCGCTCTTGGCGCGTCGCATGCCGAGATGCTTTCGCGTGCGGGTGTCGGTAAATTGCGAATCGTCGATCGCGATTTTGTCGAATATACGAACCTGCAGCGGCAGACATTATTTAAGGAAGAAGACGCTGAAAATCGTACGCCAAAAGCTGCCGCCGCAAAAGTGCGGATCGGCGAGATAAATTCCGAGATCGAGGTCGAGGCGATCATCGCCGATGTCAATAATTCGAATCTCGAATCGCTGATCGACGGCTGCGATCTTGTAATGGACGGCACCGATAATTTCCAGGTGCGTTATCTGCTGAACGATGCGTGCGTGAAACACAAGAAAACGTGGATTTATGGAGCGGCGGTTTCAAGCTATGGCACAACGATGACTATCATTCCCGGCGAAACACCTTGCCTGCGTTGCATTTTCGAAGAAATGCCCGATGCCGGAAGCTCGCCGACCTGCGACACAGCGGGCGTTATCATGCCGATAATCTCTAGCATTTCGGCGGTTCAGGTCGCCGAAGCGATAAAACTTCTAGTAGGCACGAAGGATGATCTTCACGGTTCGCTGATGCAGATCGATGTTTGGGCGAACGATTGGCGAAAGATAAAACTAGCCGGGCCGCAGCCCGATTGCCCGACGTGCGGCAAGCGCGAATTCAAATTTCTCGACGCCGATTCGCAGGAATTTGCCGCCGTTCTTTGCGGTCGAAACGCCGTCCAAATCGCGCCGCCGAGCCCGACGATACTCGACCTTGTTTCGTTTGCAGAAAAGTTGACGTCGATCACGGATGTAAAACAAAACGAATACCTCGTCCGGTTTGCAATCGACGAATTGGAAGTAACCGTTTTTGCAGACGGCCGCGCGATCGTAAAAGGCACAGATGAAATTGCAGCGGCAAGATCGGTTTATGCGAAATACATAGGAAGTTGAATGGCGGAAAGAAAAAAGATCATGATAGTCGGCGGCGGTTTTGGCGGGCTTTGGGCGGCGAAAGCCTTGGCGAAAAAGCCGGTCGATGTAACGCTGATCGACCGAAAAAATCATCACGTTTTTCAGCCGCTTCTTTATCAGGTTGCTACCGCTGTTTTGAGTCCCGGTGAGATCGCTCATCCGATTCGCCGGATATTACATTACGCTAAAAATATCGAAGTTATTTTGGGCGAGGTCACAGATTTCGACACGAAAAAACAGACCGTTCGCATCGACGACGGATCGGAGATCGCGTTCGATTATCTAATTGTTGCAGCCGGTGCGAGGCATGCTTATTTTGGGAACGACGACTGGGAAGTTTCCGCTCCTGGTCTAAAAACACTCGAAGATGCGGTTGAGATCCGGCGCCGCGTTTTGCTTGCTTTCGAATTCGCAGAACGCAATGCGTATCTTAACGGCAACCTCGAACCTTTGAAATTCGTCATTGTCGGCGGCGGGCCTACCGGCGTTGAGCTTGCCGGTGCGATCGCCGATATTGCGCGTCAGGCGCTCGCAAAAGATTTTAAGGTCATCGATACGCGAAAAACGCGCGTAGTCCTGTTTGAAGGCTCAGACCGCGTGCTTGGGACGTTTGCGAAAGAGCTTTCGGAAAGCGCGAAATCACAGCTTGAATCTCTTGGTGTCGAGGTAAAGTTGAACAGTTTCGTAACCGACATATCGCCCGGCAAGGTAAAGGTCGGCGATGAATGGATCGACTGCAATGTCGTGCTTTGGGCAACCGGCGTCGCAGCATCGCCGCTCGGCGCGCGGCTCGGCGTCGAAACCGATAAAGCCGGGCGTGTTTTGGTTAAATCCGATCTCTCGACCCCAGGCCATAAAAATATTTTCGTCATCGGCGATATGGCGTCGCTTAACCAGACGAATGGCGAACCGGTTCCCGGCGTCAGTCCTGCGGCGATGCAAATGGGCACGCTTACGGCGAAGAACATTCTTGCCGATATCAGAGGCGGAGATCGTAGAAACTTTGCATATCTCGATAAGGGAACGATGGCGACGATAGGCCGCAGCAAGGCGATCGCCGATGTGCAGGGGTTTCATTTCAAGGGATTCATCGCATGGATGATGTGGCTTTTTCTGCACGTTTTCTTTTTGATCGGTTTTCGAAATCGCCTGTTCGTTTTGTCTGAATGGTTTTGGGCGTACCTCACCCGCGAACGAAGCGCGCGTCTTATCACCGGCGACGCCGAAGACCTAAAAGACGCTATGATGTTCCTCGGCAGCGCGGAAGCAGTCGATCTGCTTGAATCGCCGGAGCCGAAGAAAAAGGCGAAATCCAAACACACGAAATGATCGTTTTGGTTCCTGGATGGCTACGTAACGAGTGTCTTTTTACCGGCGGATAGCTTAGTATTTAACTCAGTTAAGATTTGCGCTTCGCTCGTTCACACGCATGAAAAAACCTTTATTTTCTCTCGGATTTTTACTTTTATTTTCAATCGTTTCCGCAGCATCCGAACCGGAGATATGGTCCGTCAACACGCGGGCGGACATTTTAAAAGGCGATGCCCACAGTGTCTCGGTCGATGCAAATGGAACTATAACGCTTGCACCGAAACTTACGGAAATATTCAAAACTGAACAGCCATACATCTGGTCATCGGCGGTCGATGCAAGCGGCAATATCTATCTTGGAACGGGAAGCGACGGCCGAATTTATAAGGTAGGCGCGAATGGTTCCGGTTCTCTGCTGACAGATCTTGATGAGCTAAATGTAACGGCGCTGGCTGTTGTCAAAAGCGGGGCGATATTCGCGGCGACCTCGCCGGATGGCAAGGTTTACCAGATCGATGCGTCGGGAAAGGCGACTGTTTATTTCGATCCGAAAGAGAAGTATATTTGGTCGATTGCCGTGATGAACGACGGCAGTTTGGCTATCGGCACCGGTGAGAGCGGCAAGATCTATCGCGTTCGTTCGGCAAACGCTTCGCCTACGAGTTCGCTATTGTTTGATTCGAGCGAGACGCATATCATCTCGCTTGCGGTCGATAAGGCGGGCAATCTATTCGCAGGGACGGATTCGAATGGACTCGTGCTTCGATTCGGATCGGATGGCAAGCCATTTGCGGTGCTAGATTCGCCGCTTCGTGAAATTCACGAACTCGCGGTCGGCCCCGACGGCTCGGTGTATGCTCTTGCGTTGGGCGAATCTGCTTCGGTCGCAAAAACACCCGAACTTGCTGCGACCGCACCGCCCGAAAGCAAAACGACCGCCGCCGAAAAATCAAACATTCCAAAGCCTGAACCTCCGCCGAAAAGCCGATACGATCTTACCGGTGCAAAGACCGCTGTGTATCGGATCGCGCCTGACGGCGGCAGCGAAATTCTTTTTTCTTCGACAACCGTTACCGGATTTTCGATCTACGCGCACCAGACCGGAAACGGCGTGATGCTCGGCACTTCGGACAAGGGCCGCATTTACAGTATCCGAAACGACGGTCGTGAATCGCTGGCGTTGCAAACGGACGCGAATCAGATCTCGACCGTCTTTAGTTCGGGTACGAACCTTTACGCGACATCGAGCAATCAGGGCAAACTTTACAAGATCGGGCCGGAAACGATAGCCGAAGGCATTTACGAATCGGCGGTTCTCGATGCGAAATCGACCGCCAGCTGGGGCAATATTTGGTGGCGCTCGACCGGCGTCATTAGGATCGAAACGCGAAGCGGAAACACCGAATCGCCGGACGAAACATGGAGCTCATGGGAAATAGTTCGAACCGAAGCGATGCGTGGCCGCGTTGCTAGCCCCGCGTCGCAATTTATGCAGTGGCGTGCAAAGTTGGTGACATCGGGGCAGGCCGCATCGTTGAGCGAAGCGTCCGTTGCATTTCTTCCAAAAAACATCGCGCCCGAAGTTTTGTCGATCACCATTCTGCCTGCGAATGTCGGCCTTATCGCAAATCCGCCGCCGCAGATCGATCCGAATATCGAGCTTTCCGGAATCGACCCGCAGGCGTTCGGCATTCCTCCGCAAGTTATCGCGCCGCGACGTGTTTATCTTCGTGGAGCACGCGCTTTCCAATGGACGACGGAAGACCGCAACGGCGACAAACTCGTTTTCGATGTTTATTTCAAAGAAATGAAAGATGCGGAATACAAACTGCTCCGTGCCGATCTCGCCGAGACGTTTTACTCGCTCGACGGGCTTTCGCTCGCCGACGGTCGTTATACTTTAAAGATCGCTGCGAAGGATTCGCCGGGAAATCCGGTCGGACAGTCGTTATCGGGTGAATTGGTTAGCGAGCCGTTCGATATCCATAATTCACAGCCTGCAGTCACGGTGTTGAGTCAACCAGTCGTTTCAGGAAATAATGTACGCGTTTCGTTTTCGGCTTCCGACCGTTGGGGCTACATCGTCCGCGCCGAATACAGCGTAAACGGCAGCGATTGGAAAACCGTTTACGCCGACGACGGAATTTCCGACGGCCCGGAAGAAAAATATACTTTCGATGTTCCGCTTCCATCGTCAGGCGAACATTCGATCACGCTTAGGGTTTTCGATTCATCGGGAAACGCAGGAAACGCGCGTGTCGTTGTTCGGAAATAATTGTGAGAGTTGAGAGTAATGGAGCCAGTCGTCTTTGATTCGGCAAAAGCGTTGTCATACGTTTCGCCGGCTCGTCTCATCGAGAGGGCGGCTGCCATACAGTTTCAGCATTTGCCGAAAATTCAGGGACGCATACTGTCCGCCGCGAATGATGCCCGACGGGAAGTTTCATCCGCGCGTGCTTGCAGCAAAATCGTAAGCATTGAGTGAACCGAATGATTAGTATTATCATCCCCACGTTTAACGAGGCCGCTGAGATTGGAAAAACGCTCGCTGGTCTGAAGCTGCTTGACGGAGACGCGGAGATCATCGTCGCAGACGGCGGCAGCGATGACGCGACGGCGGACATTGCCCGGAGCCTCGGGGCGATTGTGATTGAAAGCCCGCGCGGTCGCGGTCGGCAGTTGCACTCCGCTGCGCAGAGATCAAGCGGCGAGGTGTTGTGGTTCGTTCATGCCGACTCGACACTATCTCAAGAATCATTAAATGAAATTCGTCAGGCGCTTGATGATCCGTCGATTGTCGGCGGCAATTTCACATTGCGTTTTGCGGGCGTGAGCCGACCGGCAAGATTTATGACGTGGTTTTATCGACACATCCGCAAGATCGGATTGTTTTACGGCGATTCGGGAATTTTTGTCCGCCGCAAGGCTTATGAGCGCATAGGCGGATTTAAGCCGCTGCGGTTGTTTGAAGACCTTGATCTTGTTTATCGACTGCGAAAGATCGGGAAGATTGTAACGCTGAATGAAGAGATCACAACCTCATCGCGACGGTTTGAGAGCCGCACTTTCCTGCCAGTGTTTGTCCGATGGGTCGCGTTTCAATGCTTCTACTGGATCGGCGTCAGTCCGCGGTGGATGGCCGAAAATTATCATCCCGAAACTAAAAACCTTCACGATTAGCGAAAAGCGGAAACAAAGGTTTCGTGATTTTCCATCAACCAGCAACTCGTTGAACGGGCAAGATTCCGTGCGGCTTTGTCCGAATCAATTTCAGTAATCAGACGCGCAAGGTCTTCTGGCTCATCCACGTCGTACCATCGCGGCAGTATGAGCAGATCGGCGTCGCCGATGTTCTTGATATTGGTTACGGTCTGGTCGAAAGTTTGATCTGAGCTCCATGTTACATCTTTGAACATTCCGGCAATCTCCTGCGAAACTCCGATCAAATAATAGCCTCCGTCGTCGGTCGGGCCGATTGCGACGCCGTTGTCGCGCGATTGCAAATGCGCTCTTGCTTGTTCCAGATATTCCGGCGGCAATGTCGGACTGTCCGTTCCGATCACGACCACCGGCCCAAATCCCATTTCGAATGCTTCGTCGATCACGTGATCGAGCCGTAAACCAAGATTACCGCCGCGTTGGGGTATGCAAATATCGCCATCTTGCGCATAAATTTTTATCGCATTGCGACCGTCATCGGGAGTAAACGCAATAATTCGATTTTCGAATACAGATGCGAGATTTGAGATTGTATCAACCAAAAAACACCTCGCAAGCTCAACGCAATTCTCTTTCGACAACATCGGCCGAAGCCGCGTTTTTACATCCGCAAAGCCCGGAACCTTCGTCATTATTACAATCACCGGTTTCTTCATTGACATAAATTTCGAAATAGCGAATAACGGAACGTGAAAAACGAATAGCAGATTCACGTTATTCACTTTTCGCTATTCGTTATTCACTATTCCGAAATTGCCGCTCTAAAACCAACGCCAGAATTTTAAATAACGTGCAAACCAATTTTGCACTAATGGCGATCTAAGGCTTTCGAGCGTGGCCTCTGTTCCAACAGCCTGAACGATTTTTGCGAGTGTAGGGTAAACGCGGATGATCTTGTTCAGATCGGCAATCTTTAATTTTTTCTTCACAGCCCAGACGAATTCATGGATCAATTCGCCGGCGTGTTCGCCGACCAATGTTGCCCCGATTATTTCCCCTTTTCGGGTAACGACTTTGGCAAATCCTTCGGTCGCGTTTTCGGCGTGAGCACGGTCATTTTCGGTGAAAGCGACCTTGTAAGCTTTTACTTGGTCGCCGAATTTCTTTCGGGCGTCAGGCTCGATCATGCCGACACGGGCAACTTCCGGCTCGGTAAATGTAGTCCACGGCACAACGCGAAAATCGGTTTTTTTCTTAAACGGAAATGGCACAAATGCATTTTGAATAACAATCTGCGCTTCATAATCGGCCATGTGCGTAAATTGAAAATGCCCGGTCACATCACCGGCGGCAAAAATATGTTTTGCCGAAGTTTGCAGATACTCATTGGTCTTTATCTGCTTCATGTCGTATTCCACGCCGGCTTTTTCCAATTCAAGCCCTTCCAGATTAGGCTTTCTGCCAACCGCCGCCAAGATCTCATCGGCCTCGATTTCGTGTCTTTTGCCGTTCGCCTCGACAGTTACAATCTTTGAGCCGTTGGCCGTCCGATGAACCTTGACGGCTTTGGTATTTGTCATCACTTCGACGCTTTCGCCGATCAATATTTTTTCCATCAGAGCCGAAACTTCGGGGTCTTCTTTTGTGAAGATCCGATCCGACATTTCGACGACCGTAACACGCGAACCAAATCGCGCAAACGACTGGCCCATCTCCATTCCTATCGGCCCGCCGCCTAAAACGATTAGTCGTTCGGGCAAATTTTTAAGATGAAAAACTTCTTCGTTAGTGATAAAGCCCGCCTCAATCAGGCCGTCGATCGGCGGCGTAAACGCGCCCGATCCGGTTGAGATACAAAAGCGTTTCGCTTTCATCACACGCTTTTCGTTGGAATTTTTTAGAGCGACCTCAACCTCGTTCGGATTTAAGAATTTCGGAGAGCCGAAAATAACCTCGACGCCCATTTCCTCGAAAACCTCCGGTGCGTCGTGATGCTCAATCACCTTGATAACACCCTGTACGCGGTTGGTGATCGCGGCGAACGAATCGTCCAAAAATTCAGGATCGAGTTTTTGAAATCCGAGGCTTTCGGCCTGCCGTGCCTCGTGTGCAAATCGTGCGGACTTTATCAAAGTTTTTGACGGTACGCAGCCTGAATAAAGGCAATCGCCGCCAAGCAGATTTTTTTCGATAAGGGCAACTTTCGCACCTAAAATAGCGGAGCCGCCGGCGGCAACCAAACCGGCGGAACCGCCGCCGATCACGATCAAATCGTATGTTTCTGACATCTAGACACCGCCTTTCGCTATCGAGTCATCAACGGTTTCTTCTCGTGTTTCCTTGATCTCGACGATCTGTCTCCGCACTTTTTTTATTGTCGAGTAAGCTCCGATAACTATCAACGCGACGACAAAACCATAAACCCACCAAGGCACGTTTTTACCGGCGAATATAAGATAGATATATGCCGAAATGAAGAAAAACATCGCCGAAAGAGCCGGCGGCACAATCGATTTCTTTTTACGGTAGTTGCGTATCAGCCAACCGATCGAAAGCGAAAAGAAAGGGATCGCCCCAACATAAATCGCCCCAAAGATAAGCGGATTTACGCCGTATTCGGTTCCTAAACTCAAAAACCATTCCTGAATTGATTCCCACATATTACGTTAATAATATCACCGGTACGCAATAAAATTCCGCGAGCTGCGATTTGCCAATCAAATGGCAGCTACTTTTCGATGTGTTACGCCATTTCCTGTATTTTCCCGAAAAAAGAGCTTATCCGGGCATTACCAACTAAAGATATCAAAGAAAAAATGAACAAGAATAGTGACTT
>JBOGOW010000080.1:0-11447 GCA_050748285.1 Pyrinomonadaceae bacterium | reverse complement strand
TCGTTATATCCTTTCATCTGTAGCGTATCCTCCTTCAGGCTTCGTGCCTGTTTGTTTTTTTTGATCAAAAACAAGGATACGCTACTTTTTCTATTTACCCTCTTCCACAACTTTCGATACTATCTCTTATTACCAAGTGATCGGATGGCATAAATAAGATTTTTAACTTCTTAGAAAGTGCCGTTGCCGAAAATCGGAGTATATTAAATTCCCGGAATTACCGAGGATGGACAATTAGGTCGAGGAATGTAACAAATGGCAATTTTGGTAACCGGAGGTGCGGGCTACATCGGGAGCGTAACCGTCGAATTGCTGCAGTCTAGGGGCGAGACGGTCGTCGTCCTCGATAACCTCGTCTATGGCCATCGCGAAGCGATTCACGAGAATACTCCGTTTTATAAAGGAGATGTCGGAAACAAAGAGTTGGTTAAACGGATAGTGCGGGAAAACAACATCGAAGCGTGTGTTCATTTTGCCGCATTTGCAAATGTGAGCGAATCCGTGACAAACCCTTCTAAATATTTTGAGAATAACCTATTTCAAACGAATGATCTGCTCATTTCCTTGATTGAAGAAAACGTGAGAAATGTCGTATTTTCTTCAACCTGTGCCACCTACGGCAATCCTGAAAAAATTCCGATTGACGAATCGCATCCGCAAAAACCTATAAATCCGTACGGCTGGTCGAAGTTTATGATCGAGCGGATATTAGAATCTTACGCGACGGCATATGGATTACGATTTGTTGCTCTTCGATATTTTAACGCATGCGGAGCGACCGAAAAGTGCGGCGAGCATCACGACCCCGAATCCCATTTAATTCCAAATGTGTTAAATGCCGCCTGCGGTGAACTGCCTTTTGTTTCCGTTTTCGGTGGCGACTATTCGACCGATGATGGAACATGCATTCGCGATTATATTCACGTGGCAGATTTGGGAGACGCCCATCTGCTGGCCCTCGATTATTTAAGTGGCGGCGGCGATTCAACGCATATAAATCTCGGCAACGGACTCGGGTTTTCGGTCTTGGAGGTGATCGATGCGGCGCGAAAAGTAACCGGCAGATCGATCAAGACAAATATCGAATCTCCACGTGCCGGTGACCCTGCCAGGTTGATCGCAAGTTCCGCAAAGGCCGCCGAAGTGCTGGGTTGGAAGCCCAAGATCTCTGATATCGAATTGATCATCGAGTCGGCTTGGCGTTGGAAACAAAAACATCCGCACGGCTATTCAAAGGAAACTCAACCGGCTTAGTAAAATCAAAACTGACGTTATGGCTAAATAAAGAATGAACAAAAAAGCGCTTCGACCACATCACCAAAGTCTTTCGCGACTTCCGTTTTGCAGAACATTTTTGGCCATAATAATGCAACCGGCGAAAAACAAGCCATCCGAGCCTCATTCAGAGCCCGGTTTTCATGAAAACGCCCGCTCGAACACGCGTTTGATTGCCTATCGTGAACGCTTTTAGATGACGTGGGTTTGACTTAGGTAGTGCTCTCAGACGTTAAAAATCGTTTGGCTATCGCATCCGACCTTCCAATCAAGTGCCATCTTTCTGCTAATTGAAGGTTATTAAGGATTTCGCTGTTCATAATTTTTCATCCACACGAGGCTTTCTATTTTCTCGTCTAACGCAAAAGGTGTGCCTGATTTTAGAACGATTAGCCGGAGTAACTTAGAATGATAAGTGGAGTAAGGCTGAGTATGACAACTGCTAAATGTTCCCCCAAATTGTTCCCCAAAAAATAAAAAAATTGGCGTCAAGGTAAAAGTCCATGACACCATGTTGTTTAATTTATTGAGTTTAAGTGGTGGCCAGGGACGGGGTCGAACCGCCGACACGCGGATTTTCAGCCCCTGAGTGTCGATTCGTATTTACAATAGCTTAACCTTGTAATATACTCATAATGAATGGTTTAGCCGGACATCTGCGGACAGAACCGGACACGTTCCGACATCGACTGACACCTTTCGGGTACAAAATGTACCCGAAAATGTACCCGAAACTCATGCGAATAAACATCGGCAAGAAATATCAACTGGACGGAATTTATCATAACGTAATTACGGAATCCAAGAAAGGGAAGAAAAAGTCTTATAGAGCTGTATTCGCTCTTTGGGATGGCAAACACTGGCATATTACGCAGCGGACTGCAGGGCTGGTTACCCAGAAGGACGGTAAAGACTGGATCGACGAGCGCATACGGGAACACGAGCAAAAGGGAACAAAGCTAATGCTTGCCGGAAAGATAGGCTTTGCAACTTTTGTTGAGAGCTACAGGGCTTATCTGAGAATGAAAGGCCTAAAGACCTACGCACAGGAATGCCAAAAATTGGAGACGATGATTGAGTTTTTTGGCAACGATCCGCTTGAGGACATCGATTATCTGCGAGTTATGGATTTCAAGGCTTGGATGCTCGCAAAGCCTTACACGCAGCAGAGACGGACCGGCAAGACTATTGAGACGGTTGAGCACGAAAGAAAGGACGCATCGGCGCACAGATATCTCTCACGGTTAAGACACCTTCTTAAATTCGCAGCGAAGGCCGGGAAGGTCCGTGCGGTTCCAGCATTCGATGACGCGATCGTTGTCGGGAATGAAAACCCAAAGGACGTTAGTATGTCGCATCAGGACTTTATGCGGCTCTTGGAGGCGTGTGAAGTGGTTCCGAAAGGTGCGACCGAAAACCGCCGAAAGTGGAGATTGGTTTTGATCGCGGCTTACACCCTTGGTTGCCGAGTCGGTGAACTTTGGGATATCCGGCGCGGCGACATTACAAGCCTCGACGCGAAGAATAGAATTGGGGTCATCACGATCCGCAAGAACAAGACGATCCGCGGTAAAGCCAAAACGACAACCAAGAAAGTAGCTATAACGCGATGGCTTTACGATGAAATGGAAGCCGCCGGAGCCTTTGATAAAGCCGACGACGAGCACCTGTTTATGTGGACGAAGGAGTATCGCGGCCCAGTTGTGAACGACAAATACAGCCTCTACAAATTGGCTGGTATCGATCCCGGGGCGACGTTCCACACGTTGCGAGCGGCAAGTGCAACGAATCGTGATGCAGCAGGGCAGGACTTTGGCGCTTTGCAGGATGAACTAGGCCACGCCAAGGGCAGCACGATAACTCGGAAGCACTATATTCGCCCCGACGACCGACAGGTCATGGATGCATCCGCCACTTACAACCAATACCTTGAACGCCTGCGATCAGAAAACATCTTGGATGCGGAAATTGTCGACCGATGACCTGATGATTACAAATAAGTTTTGGGCAATTTCCACTGAATGTCACTGACTGTCACAGGCCTATTTTTACTGCGTTTGCGAGAAATCTCGGTCACTCGGTATCACTCCAGAAGTGCGGGGGGTTGTTACAAAAATCACTACATGGCTGTTGCGTGTTTTTCGATTTTCCGCTCATTCTCGCTTTCCTCAATAAGTGCAACACCTCGGTCGCAGTTAACCGTTGCCTAGGGAAGAGCTACCACGGTATGAGTAGAGCTGTCGTCTGTGGACAGATAGCGTATCGCCTCGTCGCGTAGGATGATCCGGCGCGTACCCTTCTTCTTACTCTCAAGTTTTCCGTTCCGAATATCCTTCCGAATCTTCGGAACCGAGAGCGTCGAAAGTTTCGCTAACTCGTCGATCGAATACGCCAGTTTTTCGTACATTGATTCATTTAACATAACTCCAGCCTCCAGATAAATTTCTTCAAGTGAGTACCTCTCCGGCTCCTTGGTCGGATGCGGTACTCCACAGCAGCACGGCAAGATTTATGCCGTTCTCCAATCGCCGCCGTTTTGACTCGCAAAAGCGGGTGTTGGGAGGGATTTTGGTCGATCAATGCACCAACGGAACGATAACTAACCGCTACTTCGAAAAATTCTCACAGGATCGACAATCTTCGATGGCTACTCATGCAACTTGCCCATGATCCTACCCGTAGCCAAGTTGATAGGTGGGAGTGAGGAGACTCGGTCTTCTTACTGTTCCCGCTGTCTGCGTACTCGTTCGCAGCCGTGGTGAGTCGATGTGGAACTTAGGAACTCCATTTTGAGTAGCGATCACTACAAGGCGCCTTTTTGCCGATGTGGCCTCAACTCGGAGCCGGTGGTATTTTTTCCAGTATCGAGTGTTACCTAGAGACCGGCAGGGAACGGTGCGTTGCCCACGACGACCAAAATGAACTTCCCGGGAATCCCGGCGTATATAGTTGACTCACGGAGTATCGCCGTCCTTTAGGTTTTCCCGAACCTCAAGTCTTGGCATTCAATCTTAACCGGACTTCACACCCCGAGAACGTAACGCGGGTGGCGCAGAGCAAGCTTTGCGACAAGGAGTTCGCCCCAACTGCCAACATCGATATCGACGTTGATGCACTTATCGCGATGCGAGCACGCGGCGGAACCAAAAAACACAATTGGGCCGAGTCGATCGTTGATTTAGTGAAGCTTCTGGATATGGGTAGCAGACTAGAATCACGGAAGCGTGTTGCACAAAGCTTGGGTTACAAGTGAACTTTGAATAGTTCTCGCGAGATGAACATCTCTTTGCTCGACAAAATGAAAGAGCTGATTCGTCAGAACGACGGAAGTATCCCGAAAGACCCGTAACTCATCGCCGACGTATAAGATCCGCGAGCTTCACATAACGGTCTGCCAATAAACATTTTGTTCGCAAGCAGACGATGATGAAGAGCCTTCAAAGCTTCCACGGTTAATTGCCGTTCAGAATTCCTTTAAAACGGCTAGGTCTTTTTGGGTGGTAGATCAACGCACCATTCGGATAGAGGGAATATCATAACCGCTTCTTTAGTTAGGCCGCCGCGGAGAAATACGACTCTTCAATAATCTTATCGAGGGCGGCTGTCGATTCAATCCGAAGCGATTCGTTCCCGTCGATAGATTTGAATGTGTCGAACGGTTCAATATCAGAGAAGTCGATGTCCGTCAGCTTCCCGAGCGACGCGATGCTACATTGATACTCTTCGAACTCGGCATCGGTGTCGAACCCAAGTTTTTCCCAGTCGATATTGCCGACCAGCGTGGCTTGAGAAAGCTTGAAGGCGGTCGCCTGCAATTCTTTGTTCTCGTTGAACCAGAGGACGATCTTCCAGAACTCCATTGGGATCTGGATCCCTCGGAAAAATCGATCGTCGTCGTCAAAGATCGGACCGTTGAGAACGGTGATCTTGGTAAATTCGCCTTTCTCTTGGACTACGCCTTTCTCAAGGATCGCTTTCTCCAACTTGCCCCAAATGCCTTGCTTGTTGGAGCGGTTGAGCGCCGGCACCTGCGGGCAGGCGTTGGTGTAAACGCATGTCATATACGCGTATATCTTTGCTAGCTCCGCTGTCGGGCCGTAGTTCGCATCCTCGCGTCTTGCCAAGTGTCCGCGGTCGAACTTGCTGCCCTTGTAAAATTTGTCGTTGAGTTGGACCTCATAGTCCATCCGATTGTCCCGAAGCCAGACGTCTTCGCGCTCCGTTTCGTCCTTGCGATTGGCGAGATTGCCGTCCACATTGATCGCACTGATGATCGGCATCTTGCGAACGGAATGCTGGATCGTGCTGAAGAAATAATAGTTGAGCACGGATTTTGTTCCGCTCTTGAGCGGTGCGACGAACTTCTGCAGAATTTTCTTCGGCTTGGGCAGCGGGATTTCGGTACCCATAAAATCCGCTCGATACCCGCGACACGCGGAATAGTCGACAGCGTTCTCGATATCGACCTTCTTCGCCTCAAGCAATGCTTCGTCTAGTTCGGGCGCTACGAGAGATTTCCCAGTCTCAGAGACCGCCGCCGGTTGAAAGTCAATGCGGTTGTTAATGTTGATCGAGATGTTTCCGTTCGTTTCGATCAGCGAGGCGGGGAATGAGATCTGAACATTTTCTAAATTGTCTGTTGCCATTGGCTTATCCTCTGTTCCTATTACTTGGCCTTTCGGCTGCGGATTTAGAGCCGTCGCCACGTTCGTGTTCGCATTTGTGTTATGCTGCGGAAGGGCGCTCGGGTCTCTTTTCTCTTTCATTCCGAGCACTAGTTTATTGTCCGGAAATCTTTCGAACAAATCTTTCAAGAGGACGCTGACGCGAATGCCTTCATTAGCGATCCAGTGGATCTTCGTCTCATCGATCTTGTTGCCGACTGGCAGCACGGGATTTCCGTTCTTGTCCGCATAGTGGGTACCATCGTCGGTTCTTTGGGGGACACCCATGTGATGGAGTGCGACCACTTGCCACTGATCGTTGAAAACCGGGCTGCCACTACTACCTTGGGCCGTGTCAGAGCTGTACCAGATCGTCTTTTCGAGAATCTTTGTGTAAGTATTGTCGCGAATAGAAAGCTGTTGGTAATCACCGCCCGGATGATGAATGATGTTCATCTTTTCCTTGCCCTCTTCGCCGAGTTTGCCGAGCGTCGGGTCAAGATAGTGATATCCGATCGAAGACAGTTCGACCTTGCCCGACATATCGGCTGCCTCGACCGCGATCAGGCAGTAATCGAGATCCTTAAGAGAGAAGAAAAATTCATGGGACGCAAGCCTGAAAGTTGTTGGCGTAGTCCGACGTCCAAAAATATCGAGCTCGTAGAAGAATTCAACTTCGCTATCCAATACTTCTTCGACCGATCGAAAAACGTGCCAGTTTGTGAGAAGCAGCCGGTCGGAAACCATAAAACCCGTTGCCGTACCGATCAGATCGATGCCGTCCTTAATCACGATCCGACCTACCTTGCGTTTGGCAAGCATAATCAGTTCGCAGAAATTGCTGTAAACCGAATCGTTTCTTCCGATCGCTCGTTCATAGGCAACTCTATGGGTTCTTGGCCAACCTCGGCCAGCATTTCCTTGCGTTTTCCGAGGTTCTCTTCGACCGTGAGGGACGGTGCCTCGACGGATTTCACCGCTTCGACTAGTGCTTCATCGAGGAAAGATTCTCCGATAGCAGCCCTGTCCAAAACCGGCGGTGCTATGTCGAGACCGGTGTCTTCCGTTTTCGCTATGCTTTCTTGTTCAAATCTGGCTTCAGATTCTGAGAGTTGATCTATGGGAACTAGCATGGTCTATCCTCTTATCCTTGGGACTTTATCAAGAGTTTTTACCCAACGATACTAGCAGCGTAAATATGACGCCGATGGTATGAAGGCAGAGAGCTTCGAGCTATTCCCCCTCGCTGACGCTCGACGGCAATTCCGTCATGCGGAGTTCCCAGCCGAGTCCCTTGAACGAAGCCCCGATCAATGCGTCACGGCGCTTTTGCGGCAAATTCGCGCTGACGATAACAACGGGGCGACACGCATGTGGGCAGTCATTCGATTAGCTCTTCGAAATAAGTCAAGTTGCTGGCAATAACAAAAATGATGGTGGTGACGGCGGCAAACCATCCTCTGGTCGCCTCCACCGCCGAACTACTGATTGACACCGACCGCAGTTTATAATACGGCAGAAACTGCGATGTGTCATCGGCTTTTTGTTAGGAAACCTACGCTGTCCAGGGATCAGAACGGTGCTGTGTCCAGATCCTTTTTGAGCACCCAAATCTGCATCAACATTTCTTCAAGTTTGGCTAACGAATTGAAATTGAAAGAATATGTTTTGTTCTCGGCGTCGTAGGTTATCTTTTCGGGCAAGCTTGTTGAACCCGCAATGCGCAAAGGCAAATTTACATAATTGACGGATTTGAGAACACTCTTATCCCGACTGGCTTGCGAAGCAGCTTTCGCCGTCGCCGACGGCGAGTGTCCAAGTTCGGCGTGTTCGGTAGAGAGTTTTATGATTTCTATCCATTTACGCTGCTTCTTTCCGTAAACGAAGAAATTAGGCGTGTGTTCGGCCTTTCCGTAGTCCCGGATGACAAAGCGATAATCGTCGTCTTCATAGATCTTTTCGTGCCAAAGCGGTTCTTCGTCGCATGAGGCGGTAATAATCGTCGGACGTGAGAAGGTTAGGCTCTGCTTCTGTGCCACGGCTATCTGTGTTAAGGAACAGACGGCAAATAATACTAACGATGTAATTGTTATCTTTTTCATATATTTATTGCTGCCGAAGTTTTTTCAGCATTTCAATCGCATTTGTGTTTTTGGGATTCAACTCGACGGATTTTTGATAGTGTTCGATCGCGCGTTCTTTGTCGCCCCTAATCATAAAGGCTTCGCCCAAACTGTCGTAAGCGTTTGCGGACTGCGGAAATGCTTCGGTATTGATCTTGAAGATCTCAATCGCCTCTCTAATTCTCTTTTCTCCGAGCAGCAAGTAACCGGCACTATTAAATTCAGACTCATTCAAATAGTACGTCTTACTTCGGGTTAAAACATGAAACTGCTCAAGTGCCGTTTGGATCCCTTTCTGTTTGACGGTTGTAACGATTGTTTGCGCCAGCGACCTCTTTGGCAAATCGTATTTTTTACCATCGAGAATGTTTATCAGAGCGTTGTTGATGTCACCTAATCTTATCGTCATCTCTCTGACGTTGGTAAGGAGTATAACGAGACGTTTTGCTTCCACCTGCTCCACCACTAACGATATGAATCCGGGCACCAAACCGTCCGTTATAATTATTGTGCTGACTTTGCCGGTGCGCTCGTCCGTAACTTTTCGTACCTTCCAGCCGTAAGCGACCACATACGGCACGACGCTGAACATTACGTCTTTCGATTTTTGCGAGAGCAGTTTATCTCCGGACAAAGCCTGCCTGAAAAGAAACAAGTCGCCCACTGTCGAATACATACCGCCGTTCGCAGAAACTAAAACATTTGTGGCGTTCTCGTAACCGCTAAAGGCGTGTTCATAGCCCGATGCCCGATTACTCAATAATCGAGTGTGGTATGCCATTCCGCTGTTTTTCATACCCGATGGGATCAGGATGTGTTCTTTCAAAACGTCTTCGTAAGATTTGCCCGTAACTTTTTCGATAATCGCCCCAAGCAATATGTAGCCATCGTTGCTGTAACGAAAATTAGTGCCGGGTTCAAACAATAGTGCATATTCGGAAATCATTTTGACGAGTTCGTCATTGCTTACAAAACCGGCGTTCATCTTAGCGACGATTGCGGGAAAGTCATTGCTGTTTCTCGGAAAGTCTCCAATGTCCCGAAGCCCCGCCGTATGAGTCAACAATTGATTGACGGTTATTTTTTCGCCCTTCGCCTTCGGATACTCCGGCAGATATTCAGTCAGCTTGCCGTCTAACTTCAGCTTTCCTTGCTCGATCAACTGAAAAATGAGTACTGATGTGAACGACTTCGTAATCGAACCGACGCGGAATTTAGTATCCGTCGTATTCGGAACGCCCAACTCCATATTGGCGAATCCGAATCCTTTCTGATAAACGACTTTTCCGCCCTCGGCAACTAATACTGAACCATTGAATAGCCCGTATTTTTGATAAAGCGTCAGCAACTCATCGATCTTTCTGGTTTTGTCTTGTGCCGAAGCGTAACTCTGCGTCAGGAGAAAAACAATTACAAAAATAAGTAGCTGGCGCAAATTAATAAAAGGTTTGATAATGACTTCCATACGATACTTCCCAAACTCCGATATTACGGAACCAAAACCCATCGAACGGTTGTGGTCACTTGGCCCATCATCAGACATCCATAAGACGCTTATTAATTTTCAACCGAATTATGTATTTCAATGGTTTGAATTTCTGTCTTGAAATAATGATGGTCGAAATTTTCAATGCTAAAATCGCTTTTCATTTCCGTAAATAGATTTGGATAGTTCAGACCGTTGATGCGTCCCAATCGTGGAAACCAGACACCTTCTTGCGTGCGGGTCATATCGCGGGCAAGCGCGGCGTGCTCAAACAGATAACTGCTGGTAGTTTCGGCAAACTTGGTTCCTTTTTGCCAAATCGCCAAGCGAATTAAAACTTTGTCCGCCGCATCAATCCAGATTTTACCTTCTGTCTGGGGCATATATATCGTCGTTGTGCCGAAAACAGCATCGGCACGAGGTTGAAAACTTAAGACGATTGTCTTGCGTCCGTTGATTAGGTCATGAGTTGGGCCGAAGAATTCGCATTTTTCAAGAACTTCTTGCCCGTCAATCAAAACAATCTGTCGTGCCTCGGAGGAAAACAAAGGTCGGATAGAATAACTGAATCGCATCCATTCAAGCGGAAAATCTTGATTTGACGGAAGTGCTTGCGCCCGCGTATTGCCTTCGATCCGCTCAAGTTTCTCGCCTGCTTTGATTCGCTGCTTTTCGATCTTTTCGGCGGCGAGGGGCTTGCCGTCTTCTGCCAACAAAATGTTGACGCCTCGACATTTCTTGACCGGGCATTTGGTTGGATTGAATAATTCGTAAAGCTCGGATTTTTCTTCCGTCCTACCGTTTTTGCCAGCCGTGCGCCAAACTTTGCGCCATTTGTAGGTATAGTGTGGATATTCGACGATTACTTTGCGCCAATTTTCATCACTTTTCTGTTGGACCTCGCGCAACACCGTCGGAATATCTATCGAATCCTGTTTTTGAGAAAATATGAGCGTGAACGCCGCCAAAATAATTGCGGAACAAAAAGAAAAATTTAGAGCAAGTTTTTTATGCATTCAGCAATCTCGCCGATAAAACCTTTGGCTTTTAAGTTTCGCCCTCACATGGTCGCGTGTCTTGCGATCGTGACAGTCAACCGCCCCGTAAACGAAACCACTGCCTTCACGTCTTTCGCTGTAGAGAAGTGCCAAATGCCGCCGCCACTAAATCCGACGAAACCACTATCCTACTCACTATCTATAGCCATTATGGTAATAGCGATCAAGCGGGATGTCAATAAAAGAAAAACTCGCCATACGCTCGTTTTTTCTGTCCTTTTGTCCGTGTTTCAAGGCTTAAGTTTAATCTTTTTCACAGTGAACTTATCGCGACAATCCACGCCGTGAGGACGGCATCGAAAGCTTTTTGTCCTTCGCTAAAAGCCGGTTACTACAAATCAACGGAGTTCCCGTTAAATCACCGCACCATTACCTTCTTAACGCTTTTGACTTCGCTGAGAAATTTCCCGCAGTAAGGACCTTAACTACCATCGCCCTCAACCTTTTGTACATTATTACTTCTTTTTTTGTGAACTATTAAATTATTAGTTGACTTCAGTAAAGAACCGATGATATTAATACTTAACTATTAAAGAACTAATAATTACAAAGCGAAATTAGAATTATGCGAAAAAAATCTGTTGTGATGACCCCAGTAGAGATTCGTTTTATGGAGGCGCTTTGGAAAAAAAAGCAGGCCTCGGTCGGAGAGATAACGAAAGAGTTGGCCTCTAAGGCTCCGACCGCCTATAGCACTGCGCTCACAATGTTGCGGATCATGGAGCAGAAAGGATATGTGAATCACACGAAGCAAGGCCGAGCCTTTATCTATTATCCCTTAATTGATCGGCAGGGTGCCAGAAGTTCCGCGATCCGCAATATGCTGAGCAGCCTTTTCGAT
>JBOGOW010000079.1:0-11454 GCA_050748285.1 Pyrinomonadaceae bacterium | reverse complement strand
AATAATCTACAACACCCTAACCCACAATTGGGTCTTTGAAGATTTTAACAATTTCGTTTTGGCAGAGTGAAACCTTTGCCGATGGAGTAGAAATTCATCATAGGAGGGATTTATGATTGGACAACTCATTGGCGGTTTGATCGTTGGTATTCTCGCTCGGCTTTTGATGCCCGGAAAAGAGGCATTTCCTGATGGCCCGATCGGATGGATATTAACAGCGTTGCTGGGAATTGCGGGTGCGTTCGTCGGTGGTAAGATTGCCGAAACATTTTGGCAAGGAAATGCGGCGGGCGGTTGGATAATGTCGATCATCGGAGCGATCCTTTTGCTGGTCGTAGTTCGTATGATCTTCGGTCGCGGAAAATAGTTAGCAGAAATTCAAATTTCAAATCAACGAAAGGGCGTGTCGCGCTCTTTTTTGTCTGCGAACTTCACGATTCATTTATTCGTTTTTCGATTCTTCTGTCCGGCACCAGCCAGATCACGGCAACGCCAATATACAGTGCGTCCGATATCCACTGATTAACAAAGGCTAGCGGTATTGCGGCGACGTAGAATAAAATCGAAATCTTGCCCTTTAGATCGCTTCCAACCGCCTCGGCAAGCAGGCGGTGTTCGTCGGTTTGATGACGAACTATCGCCTGCTGCAAGATCGTATATGCGATCGCCGCGGCGAGCAAAACAATTCCATAGACCGCGGTCGGGAGCGGTGCGAAATGGTTTTCGCCCATCCAGCCCGTCGTAAATGGAACAAGTGAAAGCCAGAAAAGCAGATGCAGATTCGCCCACAGAATAGCGCCGTTCACGCGATGCGTCGCCTGAAGCATGTGATGGTGGTTATTCCAATATATTCCCAAATAAACGAAGCTCAGGACATACGAAAGGAAGATCGGGAGCAGCGGCCCGAGTGATTCAAGATCGGCGCCGTGAGGTATCCTTAGCTCCAACACCATGATCGTCATCACAATCGCGATCACGGCATCTGAAAATGCTTCGAGGCGAGTCTTATTCATACGTGCGGACTAGATCTTCAAAACCTCAACTCGAAATTGTCCGATCAATGTTAACGGCTGGGGATCGAAATATTTACATCGATCTCATTCGTTTTCTTGCTTTTGCCGCTTAAGAATCCTCCGTAGTAAAGTGCTCCCATGACTATGCCGACAATAGCGATCAAAGCGACCGCCCAAATAAAACTGCTCGCTACGCGAGCTCCGCCGTTTTCTTCTACCATACTAATTCCCCCTTTTTTCATTTAATTTTCGAATTGCTCTCAAGAGAGTATCTGAAATCGAGGTTTGATTCAATACACCGCTAAGTAAAACTGATCGACACGAAAATTGGTTTAATTGAGTTGCCGTTAAGATGCTCGATTCATTGCACATTGTCCGAAAAAGAGGCATAATATAAAGTGAATCGAGCCTTAGCAGCACATCTGTTCGTCTTCCCGAAACTTCGGATCGATAATTAAATTGTCAGTCGCACTGCGGCTGCAAGCGGATTGCTTGGCTGCGATCCGATCTGTAATGTTTTGAGAAGGACATGTTTATTGAATGAAAGAAGAACTAATAGAATTGGCGGGCGTTGTCGTTGACAAACAGCCCAACGCATTTTTTAAAGTGCAGGTGAATGACACAGATCATTTCGTGCTTGCAACCATTTCAGGGCGAATGCGCCGAAACCGCATCCGCATTTTGATGGGCGACCGCGTTGACGTCGAACTCTCGCCCTATGACCTCACAAAGGGAAGAATTACTTACCGTCATAAATAGCTTTCTCGGAATATTCGTATTAGCTTAAGAGTTTGCGGGGGCAGGCCCGCCTTCCTGACTTGACTTGTTTTAAGATGTCTTGTTCCTGATGGTAATCCCAAATGTCATGACAGTGAAGGCTTTTGCAATACACGCAGTCAGGAAGGCGGGCTTGCCCCCGCGTATTTTCGAACACTCAAGGTTTTCTCCGTGAGGGCGGACTCGGATAAACGATCTCATTTCTGTTTACGGTCGGCGCGGGACGCGGCGGTGTCGCTCCGATCGGCACGATCCAAAAATCAAAAAGCGGCTCCTCGCGAAATCCGCCGTCGAGACCTATTACTCTACGAGCCGAAACGTCATTTGCCGCCAGCTCATCCCTGATCTTTCTGATCCACGTGTAAGCAAAGCTGCGTTCGCTTTTTCTACCGGCGTAGGCGATCAAATATACATTGTCGTTCGACTGCGAAAGGAATGTTGCCAGAGCTTTCAGATTCTCGGTTACGGCTGTTGCGGGGAGTTCGCCGAATTCGCCGAATTTTGTCGCCGGTGGTATCACGTTTACCTCGGCCGATGCTTCGGGCGAACATTCGGGCGCATACCCGCCGACCCAAAGACTGGCGACGATCTTGCGATCGAACGCGCTTCCTGCTGTCGTCGTATCCACCTCAAGCCGCGTTGTTCCTTGCCCATTTTTCATCGAGCCGGCCGTTAAATTCCATATAAGCGTCGGCCTGATTTGCGGATCGCCTCCCGTGATCTTCGCAGCGAAAAAAACCGGCTGTCCATCGCGCACTTGCCGTGCTGCCTGTGCCTGGACACTGATGCTCGGGCAAGGTTGAATTTTTGGCGCGGGCGGCGGAGGCGGTGTTGGTCTCGGCGTCGGCGTAGCCGACGGAAGCCCAAAAGGCGATTTCGTCTGCGATTGCGCAGACATGAACGAAAAAGCAAGCAAAAGCGGAAAAACCAATACCATAGCTATTCTCATTCCAGATTCCTCCAAATTAATTATTTTCATTCTACCACGACTTGCAAGCTCCGAAAATGCAGAAGCCAGCAACATGACTAAGGGCGATACATTCAACGCTGAGAGAGACGGCTCAAAAAATATTCCAGCTCGGTCGATCTTATCGCGGAAAGGTTTCGGAGGTTGTCTCAAAACTCGTATAAATTGCCTCCGGCTTTAGCTGGAGGCAATTGAAGGGAGCTTTGAAAAACCAAGTGCGCCGTTCCAGAACATGCGTTGAGACGTTTCTTATTCGTGCATTCGTGGCAAAAAACAGAAAAATCGGCCACGAATGCACGAATAAGAATCAACTCGGACAAGTGTTAGGTCCAAAACGGCATGACACAAAAAACCAAAGGAAGTTTTTCAAAGAACTCTTGAAAAGAGAAAATGCAGCCTTGAGACGGTTTCCTTAGCTTTGAAGGTTAACTGATACTTATGCTTCGCGGCTCTGCCGCTGAACGTTTCTTTAATCCAAAATCCGAAATCCCAATTCCAATATCGGAAGGGATCCACCGTAAATAGAACTTCAAAGACGCCGAAAAAATTGCAAAATCCAAGTCGCGCCTCATTTGTTGATCGCCATTTCTGCGATCGGATCGAACGAAATTGCGTGTAACGGGAAATTTTTAGATCAACGATCATGGAGACCGCCATAAATCACGTCTGCTATACTTAATGAAAATAGCTAAATGCATACGCCACAGCTTTTTGCAGATCTACTGATAATTCTGCTGGTATCGGTGCCGGTGGCATATATTTGTTTGCGTTTGAAGCTGCCGCTGCTCGTCGGGCTGATGCTGACGGGCGTGGCGATCGGGCCGCACGCATTGGGGTTGATACGCGAGCTTGAGAGCATCGAGATTTTAGCCGAGATCGGCGTGATGCTCTTGCTTTTCACTATCGGTCTTGAGTTTTCGCTCAAACGCCTCAGCGAAATGAAACGCCTTGTTTTGCTCGGCGGCGGGCTTCAGGTGCTGCTGACTGTCGGCTTCGTATTTGCGATCTCGTATTTTCTTGGACGCGGGGTAAGCCAAAGTATTTTCTTCGGTTTCCTCGTCGCGCTTTCAAGCACGGCGATAGTTTTGAAATCTTACGTTGACCGAAACGAGGTCGATGCACCGCACGGCCGCGCAGGCGTTGCAATCCTTTTGTTTCAGGATATCAGCATCGTGTTTATGCTGCTGATAATTCCACTGCTCGGCGGCGAGGATATCGTCAGTTTTACTTCGATCCTGCTCCAGCTCGGCGGTTCGCTCGCATTGCTTGCGGGAATTGTATTTCTCGCGTGGCTAATTTTGCCGCGATTTTTGAAACGGATTGTCGATCTGCGAAGTCCCGAAGTTTTTATTCTCACGGTCGTACTTTTTTGTCTTGGAATGTCGTGGATCACTTTGAATCTCGGCATGTCGCTGGCGCTCGGCGGATTCATCGCCGGAATGGTTCTCGCGGATTCCGATTACAACCATCAGGTGACGACCGAGGTCCTCACCTTTCGCGATGTGTTCAACAGCCTGTTTTTTGTCTCTATCGGCCTGCTGCTTTCGCTGACGGCCTTGGCCGCAAATCTCGGCGTTGTTTTCTTTTTGGTGATTGCGCTTATTTTGGGAAAAGCGGCGATCATTTGGCTGATAGTCAGAATTCTTGGCTTCCCGCAGCGGATCGCGATCATGACCGGAATGGGATTGGCTCAGATCGGCGAATTCTCTTTCGTGCTTGCACGTGCGGGTCAGGGCGTCGGCCTGCTTCCTGATGCTGATTACCAAAAATTTCTGGCGGCCAGCATTATTTCGATGATTGCGACGCCATTTCTGATCGCAGCCGCGCCAAAGGCCGGATTCTGGATACAGCGTTTTCTTCGTGACGGTTCGGTTCACGATATTGAAAATGCCGAATCGGACGAAGTCCACATGACCTCGAGCGGCGGTTTGCAGCAGCACGTGATCATTGTCGGTTACGGTTTGAACGGCAGAAATCTCGCCCGCGTGCTGCGTGCCGTCGGCATTCCATACGTTGTTCTCGAACTAAATGCCGAGGTCGTAAAGCGTGCGAAGGCGAAAGGCGAAAAGATAAATTTCGGCGACGCAACGCGAAGGGAAGTTTTGATGCAGGTCAAGGTTGACGAAGCGTGGGCCGTCGTGCTCGCGATGTCCGATCCGCAGGCTGCTCGGCGAACAGTTGACCGCGTTCGTTCGTTGAGTGAGAAAGTGCATATCATCGTTCGAACGCGATATGTAGCCGAGATCACAGAGCTGTTTCAGCTAGGCGCCGACGAAGTTATACCGGAAGAATTTGAAACGAGCATCGAGATATTTTCGCGCGTTCTTCATCGTTACGGTGTTGCAAGAAGCGTTATCGAAGGCCAGATCGAAGCGATCAGAAAGCAGGGTTACGAGATGCTGCGTTCGCCGAATCCGCTGCCGGAAAGGATCGAAGATGTTCGATCGGCGTTGAATGCGGCCGGTGCCGAAACGGTGCGAATTCCGGAAGAATCTCCCACTCTCGGCAGCGATCTTGGCAGGCTGGATATTCGCGGAAAGACCGGCGCAACGATCATCGCCGTTGTTCGCGATGGTGAAACTAATATCAGTCCCGGTGCAAATTTTCGTTTACAGGCGTCGGACATCGCCGTGCTGCTCGGCTCGCGCGAATCCATCGATAATGCGGTCGAATTGCTTTCCCCAAATGAATCTACGTCGGAAAAAACGCTCGGCGGATTCAACGCGTGAGTTTTTTTCTGCAAGTACCATCACATGGCTGCGTTCTGCATCTGAACTAATAGCTTTCCCCGAAAATTTTCGAAAGGAGCAAACCAGCCATGAAACTGAAAAACACCCTCGGCATTATTGCCGCATTTCTCTATGTTTTCGGCGTGATCGCCGCAAATGCACAATCGCCCGCTTATCGCATTTCAACGCCGCACACGCATAAGAATCTGACCATTTTTTTGATACACGGCAAAAACGAAACGAGCAAAACGAACATCATTACGCTGCCCGAAGCATTAGAACGAAAATTATTTCGCGTCTATGAAACGTCGGATGTGAACGAACTGACGGTTGAAAATATCTCGAAGGAATTCGATGTCTTTATTCAGTCGGGCGACATCGTTAAAGGCGGAAAACAGGACCGCGTTCTAGCGATCAGCATCATCATTCCGGCGCGTTCGGGCCGCGTCAGCATCGAGGCATTCTGCGTCGAATCGGGCCGGTGGGAAAAACGCAAGAGTGAAGATGCGTCGCAATTCTCATCATCGAACGAACGGATCGTTACAAAAGACCTCAAACTTGCGGCTAACGGCGCGCGTTCCCAATCTGAAGTTTGGGCAAAAGTTGCCGAAGCGCAAAAGAGCCTGAGCGACAACGTCGGCGCTCCTGTCAGATCGGAGACGTCGAGCACCAGTTTGCAGTTGAGCCTGGAAAACGGCAAAGTTTCAGCGAACGCCGATGAATATGTTCGAGCGCTTTCAAACGCCGTCGCTGACAAAACGGATGTGATCGGCTACGCATTTGCCGTAAACGGTCAGCTTAACAGCGCGGACATCTACGTTTCGAATGCTTTGTTCAAAAAGCTCTGGCCGCGAATGCTGAAGGCCGCAGCGGTCGAGGCCGTTGCCGCGTCGCGCGGCGTTCGGGTTGCCGACGGCGTTAAGGCCGGCGATGTAAAATCGTTTCTCGCCGATGCAGACAAGGGCCATGCAAAAGAACGCTCGGTTACCGGCAACGCAAGCATCGTTACACGCGAAGAAAACGACAACGTGGTTTTCGAAGCACGCGATGACAAATCAAAACTCATCGTGCATAGAAATTACGTAAAGAAGAATCCATAAACAAACTTAGTTCTGATTTACACTTGCCACCGCGGTTTGAAATTCGATTCAAACTTCGGTGACTTTGTCTTCATTTACCCTATTTGGGAAATGAAATATAATACTTGCTGAAATGAAAATAATTCTTGCTCTGGCCATCTTGCTTTCGCCGGTTGCATTGTTCGAGCAAACCAAAACTTTTCGCTGGAACACGATGTTGTGCGAATACTCCGGCACTTACAATTCGCGAAAATATTCGGCGAATCAACTAAAGAATACGGCGGCTTTGATAATGTCGGACGGACTTCCTTTAGAGGCAAGCGCGACGGTTTGGAATTACGACGAAATCGCAAAGCTCGATGTTGCTGCACTCGATCGCGAATACAAAAACGCGAAAAACAAACTGGTGCAAATGGAAATCGCGCGGTCGCCGTTTTGGGAGTCGATCCGTCAGAAACGATTGAAGGAATTGGAAGAGTTTTATGCGCTTTCGCGTACGACGATGAAGGCCTATACAACACCGTCGGTACTTCGGAAATATCCGCAAGCAGCTTCGTGCAAAACGAAATATGCCGATGCGATCATCAGCGGCGGCGACCGGCTGCTTGCTGTTTGGCTTGTCGTAAACAAAGATTCGCGGTTGAAAAATTCCGACCCCGAACGATTGAAAAGACGTTTTGATGAGCAAATGGGTTCGCCCGACCGTCTGAAATTCGCACTTGTCGAAACGATGTCGTTCGGCTGGTGGAACTGCGCCAACCAATTCATCGAATACGACAACGGTAACGCAAGCGACGCCCGCGAACGCGAGTTCAAAAAGCTTTTTATCCGCATCCGCAAGATCAGCTTCGATGAGCCTTAGGCTTTAGAAGCAAGCGCGCGTTGTCGCTCGAAATGCTCGGCAATATCGACCGCCGCTTTTTTGCCGACAACTTTCGAAAGTTCGTCAACGCTTGATTTTGCGATACGTTCGATCGAGCCGAATTCTTTTAGCAGCTTTAATCTTCGTTTCACTCCGATTCCCGGAATATCGGAAAGCTCCGAGCTGAAATCGCGCTTCTCGCGGCGTTTGCGGTGAAATTCGATTGCGGTTTTGTGCGTCTCTTCGCGTATTTGCAAAATTAGCCGATGCGCAAGCGAATGGCGGTCGAACGGTATCGGTTTATTTTCGCGGCCGTGGATAAGAAGATGCGAGATTTGGCTGTGCTGTTTTGGCGGCTTGACCAAACCGACGAGCATTATTTGCTCAAGATCGAGTTCACGCATCGCGGCGGCTGCGGCTGACAATTGTCCTTTTCCGCCGTCGATAAATATCAAGCGCGGAAGCTGTCCGCCTTCATCGAACATTCGTTTGTACCGCCGAAAAACCGCTTCGTGAATCGAGGCATAATCGTCCTGACCGTCAACCGATTTAATAATGAATCGCCGATACAAATTCTTCGCTGGTTTGCCGTTGTCAAAAACAACGATTCCTGCGACGTTTTCCGAACCGGAAATATTTGAAATATCGAACGATTCGATACGATCGGGAAAATATGAAAGCTCCAATATTTCCTGCAGCTCTTCCAAAACTTTTTGTGAATCGGGTTTGAGTACGCGGAAACGCTGTTCGAATGCGATCTTGGCGTTTGTTTCGACCAGATGGATCATATGCCGCTTTTCTCCGATCTTTGGCAGCACTATTCGGACGCGTCGTCCGCGTCGTTTCGTCAAAACTTGTTCGAGTATTTTGCGATCATCGAAATCATTCGGAACGTGGATCTCGAGCGGCACATAGTCGGTCGAATAATATTGCGGCAAAACCTCGCCGAGAAATGCACCGGCGCTGAATTCGTCATCGTCTTCGGGCAGGTCTTCCCAAAAAAATTCGCGGCGTCCCACGATTCGACCTTCGCGCATTGTAAAAAGCTGCAACGCAAGCCGCGGCCCTTCACGATAAAACCCGAGAATATCGACGTCGCGTTCGGCGGTATAAGCCATTTTCTGCTGTTCGCCGAGCGCGATGACCGTGTGAAAAAGGTCGCGGTATTTTGCGGCAAGTTCGTACTTTCCTTCCGCAGAAAATCGCCACATACGCGCTTCGAGATCGCCTGCAAGTTCTTTGTTTCTACCTTCAAGAAGCGTCTTTACATCGCGCGCCGCCTCGGTATATTCATCCTGAGTGCACAACCCTTTGACGCACGGACCGAGGCATCGTTTCAGATGATACTCAAGACACGGACGCGGCAGGCGCCCATTGATCTCGATATCGCAGGTGCGAAGCTGAAACGCCCGATTTACAAGATCGAGCGTTTTTCGGGCAAGCGACGCCGGAAGCATCGGGCCATAATAATACGATCCATCGCGCAAAACTTTTCTCGTTACAACGACTTTCGGAAACGGCTCGTTGGTTAGTTTCAAATGCGGATACTGCTTGTCGTCTTTGAGCATCACATTGAAACGCGGCTTGTGCTTTTTTATCAAATTTGATTCAAGCACCAACGCTTCGACCTCGCTATCAACGACAATGAATTCAAAATCTGCGATGTGTTTTTTTAACTGGCCGGTCTTCCAATCCGTGCGGCTTTCCTGAAAATATGACCGCACTCGGTTTTTCAGATTCTTCGCCTTGCCGACGTAGATGATCTTTCCGGCAGCATTTTTATGAATATAAATGCCGGCATCGGTTGGTAAGGTTTTGAGTTTTTCGTCGATCGTCACGATTGCTCTATTTTATCAGAGTGGAATAAGGATACTTGTCATCAATGCAGAAGTCCGCACGAAGTAAGGACGAAAACATCACGCTCGGTTACATTCGCGATTCCGTCTGGGCATATCGTTTCGCCCTTACTTCGTGCGGGCTTCCGCAAGAAAAAGTCCGTCCACCTCAATAGATGCGAACGGACCTTTTTTGTGTGGGCGTGGGTGAATTACCAAACTTTTTGAATCGTCGGAAACAGCATTAGGGTGAATATCGCAATTATTCCTGAGTTATGAACGATAAATCTGTCGAACAAGATTGTCTCAAGGTAAAGGACGAATGCCAGATTGATTTTTGCGTTTTTTGGCGCATTAAGTAAAACTTTTTTTGGTGAAGACATTGCTCACAGCTTCAATCGAGGCCGCGGCTGAGATTATTCGAAGCGGCGGGCTTGTCGCTTTTCCAACCGAGACCGTTTACGGACTCGGGGCAAACGCGTTTGACGACGCGGCCGTTAGGAAAATATTTGCGGCAAAAGGTAGGCCTGCGGATAATCCATTGATCGTTCACATTGCTGACATAAAGCAGATAGACGAACTTGTTTTAGAACTTAACGACCAGGCGAAGAGTTTCATAGCGAAATTCTTTCCCGGTGCATTGACGATAGTCGCGCGGAGATCGGGAAAGGCTGCGGCGTCGGCGACCGCCGGGCTTTCGACCGTTGCCTTTAGAATGCCTGCGAACGAAATTGCACGCGAGCTTATTGAAAGAAGCGGCGTCCCGCTGGTGGCGCCTTCGGCTAACATTTCCGGCCGTCCGAGCCCTACAACGTGGCAGGCGGTTTACGAAGACCTAAATGGCCGCATCGATTGCATTTTAAAAGGCGAACCGACGGCGATCGGGCTGGAATCGACGGTCGTGGATTGCACGGGCGATGTGCCGCGACTCTTGCGTCCCGGTGCGATCTCGCTCGACGAATTACGGTCGATAGTCCCGTCAACACAGTCATCGGAAACGCACGATGGCGGCGAAATTCGAAGTCCGGGACTGAAACATAAACATTATTCGCCGAAGGCGAAAGTTGTTCTGATTGGAACGACAGAGATCGATCTTGATCTGAAGGGCGCATATATCGGAATAAACGAACCAGTGAACGAATTTGCGTTTTCGAAGATCGTTTCTGATTCAAGTGAATATGCCCGCGTTATCTTCGAATTTTTTCGAGAATGCGACCGTCGTGGAATTGGCTTGATCTATTGCGAAGCTGTCGAACCCGTCGGAATCGGAACAGCATTGATGGACCGAATAGATCGCTCGCGGAATAGTGAATAGTGAAAAGTGAATAACTTATAGTTGGTATTCGTTATTCGTTATTCGCTATTCCGGAAAGGACGCCGATCGCCAGGACTCCGTTGTCGGCGAGCGATTCAAAATTCGAATTGGTGAAAGTGCTCATGTCTTTCATCGGCGTCAAAACTAAAAGCGGTTGTCCGTCAATCTGTGCTGCGGCCTTTAACTTTGAAAATTCATCAAATCGCAGCTGCTCTCCGTTCGCATCCCTTAATAATCTGCCCGCCGCGTAGAATTCGGCACTGTGCGAAAGCGTTTTGAAGTTTGCCACCTTCGATGTCGAATATCCTTTTGCATCGGCAGTTTCGATAAGTCGTTTTACAGAATCGGCGTCGGCATATTTCGGAACGACAAACGTGAGCAAACCGATGATAACGGCGAAAGTTGAAAAGGCGACGCCGAATACTGCGTATTTTCGAGCGTCGCTTTTTTGTACAAAATCGAAAATATATAACGCCGCAAGAATTACTGCACCGGGAAGTGCGGGCAGGATATAACCGGGCAATTTGGAGCCCGAAACCGAAAAGAACACGAGCGGCACGAGCATCCATGCAAAGGCAAAAATGCGAAGCGGATTCAAATCTTCTAAACTATTCGCTTCCTGATTTTGCGTCTCTGAGTCTTTGCGTTGAAAAAATTTTCGAAGCGATCGAATCATCTCTGCAAGAAAAAACGGCAGCCACGGCAGCGTCATCAGCGGCAAAACCCAAAAGAAAAAATAGAACGGCTGCGGGTGCCGGTATTTGTTTGAGGTGAAGCGTTGAAAATGATGCTGAACATAAAATTCGTCGATGAATTCCCAGCCGTATTTTAGATACATCGGCAGATTCCAAACCGCTGCGACCGCGACGATATTTGC
>JBOGOW010000078.1:0-11475 GCA_050748285.1 Pyrinomonadaceae bacterium | reverse complement strand
GTCAAAGAAAAACTGCTTGCGGCGCGTCGTGCGAAATTGAAGACGGTTATTTTACCTGCGCCAAACGAACGCGATCTCGAAGATCTACCGCAGGAAGTGCTGAATGATCTTTCATTTATTTTTGTCGAACACGTCCAGGAAGTGTTCGATATTGCATTGGCGGACGCAAAACCGGTCGCAAAAGCCGCCCAGAAGGGATAGATGAATTACTTGGGTAGCGGATCAGTCTAAATTTTTCGATGACCTTAACTTGGTGCCCTTTGTGTCTTCAACTCTGTGATCTTTGTGTTTAGCTACTTTTTCAAACACAAAGGCACAAAGACTATGACACAAAGTTCACAGAGAAATTTAAAACTGACCCATTACGATTACTTACTTTTCATTGACCGCAAAATGTTAGTGTGTTAGCTTTGAAATGGCGCTTTCTGCCCGGTCGAGGCGGAAATGGAACTTTTTTGCTGTTTCGACGTTTTAATTTTGAACTTGTCCTTAATTTTGTTCACCTTTGGGACTAGTGTCGTATTGTTCATTTAGTAATACAAAGTTTTGATGAATTTTAATTTTTACAGACCGATATCTATATTCGCACTCATTATTTTTGCGGCAGGTTCCGTTGTTTTTGCTCAATCCACAACCGACGAAATTCGGCAGGTTCAGGCGATGCAGCGGAAGATCGCCGATGATTCGGGCCGCTATTTTCGCGATGGCCTTGAGGCATACAAAACCAATCGCCGAACCGATTCCGGCGAGAAATTCGACAAGGCGGTTGAGGTTTTTCTCTATTCGTCGCTGAATATTCAACGCGATGCAAAGTTGCAGGCTTGCTATTCGCAGATGATAGAGACGATCTTTCGGATCGAATTTCCCGACAAGCTGAATCAGCCGCAGATCCGACAGCTTTCAATGACGTGTGGATGGGCTTGGGGCGAAACGGAAACGAAACTTGCCGATGAAGTCGCACAGCTATCGCGAACGGCGGCACAGAATCCGCAAGCTCTAAGCGCATCAGTCGAAACTAAATCCGAAGGCGCAAAACCGAACGAAAGATTTGTAGGGTTTAATGAGCAGGGTTTCGAGCCTTCGCCGCTCGATGAGTTGTCAAAACTCGAACTAAGCCCGGACGAACTGGATGTCGATTCAAATCCCGTCGCACAGCAGCAATACCAATACATTCAATACGTCGTCGCCAATAAATCATTGGGTTTCTCGTTTCAGGTTCACCCGATGATCCAGCAATACATAAATTATTATCGCGGCCGCGGCCGCACGACGATGGAAGTCGGGCTGTATCGTTCGGGAATGTTCATGCGAATGGCCCGCCGCATCTTTAAGGAAGAAGGCGTGCCGGAAAACGTAGCATGGCTTGGCCAGATCGAAAGCTCTTGGAAACCGACCGCGATGTCGTGGGCGGCGGCTTCGGGGCTTTGGCAGTTTATTCCCGGAACCGGTTCGCGTTATGGTCTTCGCCGAACGGCGCATGTCGATGAAAGAAATAGCTTTGACGAAGCCACGCGAGCTTCGGCGCGTTATTTGAAATTTTTGTATAACCGCTACGGCAATTGGGAACTCGCGATCGCGGGTTACAACTGCGGCGAGGGGAATGTCGATCGGGCGATCCGCCGTGCCGGTGTTTCAAATTTCTGGTCGGCTTATCCATATCTGCCGAAAGAGACACGCAATTACGTTCCGAATATCCTCGCCACAATATTGATTGCAAACAGCCCGCAGCAATACGGTTTCGGACATGTTCGCCCCGCGCCGCCGCTCCAGTATGACCGCATTCGCGTTCCGGCTTCGACCAATCTCAGCCTTATCGCACAGGCTTCGGATGTCAGCGTGCAGTATATGAGGTATCTGAATCCGCATCTGCGCTCAAATATGACGCCGCCCGAGCCTTATATAATCAATGTTCCGGCTGGAAAGGCAAACGAGGTTGTGGCTGTTTTCAAACGCATTCCGGCATCGAAGGTGAACAACACAAACCTTGCAACTTCGGTTCAGGGTGAAACGTGGCAGACCATTTCAAATCGCACCGGCGTAAGCATTGTCGATCTGATGGCCGCAAACCCGGGAATGAAAGAGCCAAAAGGCAAGGTCTTCGTCCCAATGGTCGAAGGCAACAAGATAACGGCGACTAGCTATTCGCGTCCGACAAACCAATCGCTCCAGGGACTTTCGAGCAATGTAAAGGTCGTAAAAGCCCAATCCGGCGACACCGTTGCCAAAGTAGCAACCCGCCACGGAGCCGACCCTGTCGAGGTCGCAAAATACAACGGCCTGCTCCCAAACTCAGTCCTCGGCGCCGGCCGCGAGATCAAAATTCCTGGAAAATAAATTTGCCGATGCCCGCGCGTTAGCAAGGGCGATACTAAGTGTTATGGCCCGGTTCTGATTCCCGAATCGGGCTTTTTATTTTACACTTGACAAACATTAGCTTTGTAACTATACTTGTTACAGTTATGGCGGCGAATAGTCAGTTTTCGATGGCGGTGCATATTTTGATGATGCTTGCGAGATCGCGGGATGAAAACGTGAAATCGGAATACATCGCCGGAAGCGTAAACACGAATGCGGTTGTGATACGGCGGCTGCTTGGGCAGTTGAATCATGCCGATTTGGTTGTTTCTCAAACTGGTGCAAATGGCGGGACACGGCTTGCAAGATGTCCGAAAGAGATAAATCTCGCGGAGGTTTACAAGGCTGTTTGGTGCGGCGAGGTTTTTGCACTTCACGGAAGATCGCCGAATCAGGATTGTCCGGTCGGACGAAATATCGAGGCGGTGTTATGCAATTTGCAAAAAGAGATCGACCGCACGATCGGCGACAAGCTCTCACAATTCACACTGCAAAGCGTTTTTGAAAAGGTTGAAACTGCCGCGGCTTAAATTTTTTTGATCTCATTTGTACCTATATTTGTTACGAATCGAACGGGCAAAGGGAGGGTTTTATGTATTTGCAATTTTCAGAATGTATTTCGTTTAGCATCGGCGCACCGTCGTTTCTGCTGAGTGTGACGAGCTCGCTATTGCGGCTTTATCCGATGTTATTAAAGACATCGTTATTACTTCAGAGATTTGTGCAATAAATCGATACTGTTCTAATCTTGTGTTGTTTCCAAAGTTTCGGTTTTTTGTGATCTTCGTGTCTTCGCTTCGTGCTCTCTGTGTTAAGAAATGTGGTTAAACACAAAGGCCACGAAGCGAAGACACAAAGAACGCAGAGAAAATAACGATGCAGGATTAAGGCACTAGCAAGAAATCGGGAGTTTTGTGAAATGGCGTCGGCAAGGCGATAATAGACGAAAACCAAGCTGACAGAAAAAAACTTTGAGAGGAAATTATGACTAAACTATTTTTTTTGATTCTATCATTGTCGTTATTTATAGCGGCGTGTGAAGACCCGGCGGCGAATAAGCCAAAGGCAACAACGTCCGAACCGACCGGCAACTCGGTTTCGAATGTTCCTAATTCTACAACTTCCGCAACCAGCCAATCGCTTCCGATCTCGCAGGAAAATTCGAAGATCGCGTTTACGGGTTCAAAGGTAACCGGCAAACACGGGGGCGGCTTTGGCAAATTTAACGGCACGATCGACCTTGTGGACGGAAAAACGGATGCGAGCAGCGTGTCAGTCGAGATCGACATGAATTCGGTTTTCACCGATACTGCCGATCTAACGAAACATCTCCAAACCGGCGATTTTTTTGACGCAGCGAAGTTTCCGAAGGCTTCATTCAAATCAACAAAGATCGTGCCCGACGCGGAAAAAGGCATTGGCAATTACACGGTTATCGGCGACCTCGAGCTTCGCGGCGTAAAGAAATCGGTTACATTCCCGGCGGCGATCACGGTTTCCGATGATGCGGTAGCGGTCAGCTCCGAATTTGCGATCAACCGAAAGGATTTCGGCATCGTTTACGCCGGGAAGGCCGACGATCTGATTCGCGACAATGTAGCTTTGAAACTAGATTTGCGGGCGCCGCGAAAGAAATAATTGCATGCCCACTAAACACGCGAAACATACGAAAATAAATCTTAATCAAAAGAATTTAGTGTTTTTCGTGTGTTTCGTGGGCTAAAAGCTATGAAAGCATTTGAGATACAAGAATTTGGGATCGATAAACTCTCAGCGGTCGAGCGCGATATGCCAAAGCTCGCCACGGACGAGATTTTGGTAAAGTTTCACGCGGCTTCGTTGAATTACCGCGACGTAATGATCGCGAGCGGGACATACAACCCGCGAATGAAGCTGCCGGCGACGCCGCTTTCGGATGGCGCCGGTGAGATCATCAAGGTTGGCGAGAATGTTTCGAATTGGAAGCCGGGCGACCGCGTTATGCCGATCTTCGTGCAGCGTTGGTTCGATGGCGAATCGACGGACGAGACGCGGAAAACCGCGCTCGGTGCCGGTCCGCAATGGGACGGCGTTCTTCGAGAATATGCAGCGTTTCGTGAGGACGCGATAGTCAAGATTCCCGATCATCTTTCGTATGCGGAAGCCGCGACCTTGCCGTGTGCGGCATTAACGGCTTGGAATGCTCTTGTAGTTTCGGGAAGATTGCGTGCTGGCGAAATCGTGCTTACGCTTGGGACCGGCGGCGTTTCGATCTTCGCGATTCAGTTCGCAAAACTCTTCGGAGCGCACGTTATCGCAACATCTAGCAGTGATGAGAAGATAGAAAAACTAAAAGCACTGAGAGCTGACGAAACCATCAATTATCGGCAAACCGAAAATTGGGACAAAGCGGTTCTTGAATTGACGAACAAACGCGGCGTCGATCACGTGATCGAGGTCGGCGGCGCCGGAACGCTTGCGAAGTCGATCAACGCGGCACGGGTCAGCGGACACATTGCGATGATCGGAGCTTTGGACACGGAAGGAACATTTAATCACGTCCCGATATTTATGAAAGCGCTCCGACTTCAGGGAATATTCATCGGGTCGAAAGCGATGTTTATAGATATGCTTCGGGCGGTCGAATATCATGGGTTAAGGCCGGTGATCGATAAGGAGTTCGTATTCGACCAGATTCGCGATGCACTTAACTATATGCAAAGCGGCTCGCATTTTGGCAAGATAGTTATCATTTATGATTAGTTTTGCGAAACGTTTTTTTGATAATGTATAATTCGTAATAATAAGGAGAAAGAAATGGCAAATTTTGCTAAGGATATAACAGATACAAATTTTGAGACGGATGTTATGGGTTCTGACAAGCCTGTTCTGGTTGATTTTTGGGCCGAATGGTGCGGGCCGTGCAGGATGATCGCTCCGTCGGTCGAGGCCGTCGCCGAAGAGTTTAGCGGGCGAGCTTCGTTTTATAAAATGAACGTCGATGAAAATATGAACGTGCCGCAGCAATTCGGAATTCGCGGCATCCCGACGCTTATTTTGTTCAAGGGCGGCCAGGAGCAGGAACGGATCGTCGGCGCGGTTACGCGTGAAAAGATCGCGGAGGTCGTCGGCAAATATACAGCCGCCGAAGCAGCAGCCTAACCCGCATTTTTCACTTTTTATCGCCCTCGTGAAACCAAATTTCACGAGGGCATCATCAGTTTGATAATATAACTACATTCGCATATAATAATATTAGAAATGAAAGAAACGCTGACACCGGAAGCGATAGTTTTGATAGCGGAGCGATTCAGCATTCTGTCGGAACCGCTGCGCCTTCAGATTCTACAGTTGCTGCGCGGCGGCGAGTCGTCGGTTTCGCGTCTGACGACCTCGTTGGAAACTAGCCAGCCGAACGCAAGCAAACATCTAAAAATATTGCAGAATGCCGGCATTATTGGGCGCGAACAGCGGGGAAACAGTGTATATTATTCGATAATCGACCAATCGATTTTCGAGCTTTGCGAACTTGTCTGCGGCTCGCTCGAAACAAAATATCGCGAAAAGGCAAAGATCTTTTCGGCGAAGCAGTGGAGGAAAAAATGAACGAAATTACTGTAACGGAGCTTAGAGAGAAAATTTTAAACGGCGGGGTCGAGCTTATCGACGTCCGCGAGCATGCGGAATTTGCCGGCGGCCGAATATCGGATGCGAGGTTGATTCCACTAGGAGAAATTGAGCGACGGCACCCCGAACTGGATAGCACGAATCCGATTTATGTGATTTGCCGCACAGGAAGGAGATCAGCCGAAGCGCAAAAGAAATTAACATCACTTGGATTCGAGAACGTAACCAACGTCTCGGGCGGTTTCGAGGCTTGGAAGAAAGAAAACTTTCCGTATGACCGGGACGAACACGCGCCGTGGTCGATCGAGCGGCAGGTTCGATTTACGGCGGGACTTTTGGTTTTAACCGGTGTATTGTTGAGTGTTTTTGTTCATCCGTATTTTGTGATTTTATCCGGCTTGATCGGATTCGGTCTCGCGTTTACGGCGTCGATAGATTGGTGCGGAATGGGACTATTGATCGCGAAAATGCCTTGGAACAGGAGGGCGATATGAATTTCAAACAATTCTATCTCGGATGTTTGGCGCATGCTTCATATTACATTGGGTCGGGCGATGAGGCGGCGATCATCGATCCGCAGCGTGATGTTCAGCAGTATTTAGATGAAGCCGAAGCGAACGGACAGTCGATAAAATACATTATCGAAACACACTCGCATGCCGATTTTGTAAGCGGGCATATTGAACTTGCAAAACGAACCGGCGCTCAGATAGTTTACGGCAAGCGTGCGAATACGCAGTTTGAAACGCTAAAGGTGGGCGACGGCGATGCAATAAATTTTGGCGATATCGAAATGAAGTTTTTCGAGACTCCGGGACACACGCCCGAAAGCATCACGATATTTGCGAAAGACAAAAACGAAGCGGACGCGCCTCTAAAAATGTTCACAGGCGACACTCTCTTTTGCGGCGATGTCGGGCGGCCCGACCTGATCGGGTCGAAAGGTTTTACTGCCGAAGAAATGTGCGGAATGCTTTACGACAGTCTTCATAAAAAAATCATGACCCTGCCGGATGAAACCGAAGTTTATCCAGCACACGGCGCCGGATCGCTCTGCGGAAAATCGCTTTCAAGCGAGACGTGGTCAACGCTCGGCGAGCAAAAACGATGCAATTACGCGCTTCAGCCGATGTCGAAAGATGAGTTTGTAAAATTGGTTGCGAGCAATCAGCCGCAAGTTCCGGCATATTTCCCAAAGAGCGCCGAAAGGAATTTGCAGGGGCCGGCGTCGTTCGATGAGATTGCCGAACCGGTGCAGATGTCTTCCGAACAGATCGCAAATTTTGACGGCGTGGTGCTCGATGTTCGTACGTCGGCGGAATACGGTGCGTCGCATATTCCGAATGCCATCAACATCGGCCTGAGCGGCAAGTTTGCGACGTGGGCCGGCACGTTCATCACGGTCGGAACGCCGCTTGCGATCGCAGCGAATACGCGCGAACAGGTCGATGAGGCGTTCACGAGGCTCGCACGAGTCGGGATCGAAACCGTCGAAGGATTTATGCTTATGACCGATTTCGACCGCGCGACCAAGCAGGTCGAACAGCTTTCCGCTAACGAAATGAGTTCATTTGCGCTTGGTGAAAACGAACTCCAATTCCTCGATGTTCGTCAGCCGGGCGAATATGGGAACGGCCACGCTTATCGATCTGCAAATTTCCCATTGAATACGCTATCGCACGAGATCGACAAACTGAATCCCGAATTGCCGACCTATGCGATTTGCCAATCGGGGTATCGGTCAAGCCTCGCAACAAGCATCCTGGAAAACGCAGGTTTCGGAAATGTTTACAATATTGCCGGCGGAACAACAGCGTGGATCGAGTCGGGATTGGAAACTGAAACGTCGAACGCGGCCTGCACCGCGGCGTAATTTAGATGTGAGTTTTGAAAACAAAGTTGATGAATAGATAATGTCGGCCCATTAGAACCCATTCGTGCATTCGTGGCGAAAAGAACAAAGGCCACGAATGCACGAATGTTTTGCTTTGTTGGGAACTCGAGCCGCCTTGTTAACTTTTATGTGCAATCTTTGCTGTATCTGATAACATCAAAATTATTCGGAGAAAGATTGATGTTACGTTCGCACGCTTTTTTGATAGTCGGATTGCTTTTTTGTTCGAGCGGTATCGTTTTTTCACAAACGCCTCCAAAGAATGAAAAGGAAGAGATCATTCGCGTCGATACCGAACTTGTCGATGTCCCGCTTTCTGTAACTGATCGGACTGGAAAGCCTATCAAAAATTTAACTCGGGCGAACTTTTCGGTTTATGAAAACGGGAAGCTTCAAAAGGTGGAAGAATTTTCTGCTATCGACGCGCCATTCGAAGTCGCATTACTGCTTGACACCTCCGGTTCGACGCGTTCCGACCTTGATCTGATCCGCCGTGCCGCACAGGAATTCATTTCATCATTGCGTCCCGGTGATAGGGTTGCGATAACGGCGTTTAGATCAGTCGTACGCGGCAATCGGAATATTTCAGTGCCCGATACGTTGACCGAATTGACAAGTGACCGCAGCGTTCTGCGAAATGCATTGGAAAGGGTCGGCGTCGGGAACGGGACGCCGTACTACGATTCCTTGGCCGAGATCGCATCGCGAACATTCAAGCTGCCTCCGACCGAAGAATTTCGCGGTCGGCGTGCTCTCGTTGCACTGACCGACGGCGTTGATTCGACGAGCGTTTCATCGTTTCCCGATGCAAAAAACGATCTGGCCGCGATCGGCATATCTGCATATTTCATCAACATCAACACACGGGATTTTTTCGAGGATCAACTGCTTGGCAATTGCGAGGTTGCGATGCGGTTTTCGCAGGGGCAGATCAATCGTTACTTTGCGACATTCGGCAAGGGGTCGAAAGTGGAACGGCCGTCTAATTTTTGCGGGTTGGGTGAATTTGAAAAACTCGCCATCAGCAAAGTTCTTTACGAGACGGCGGAATCAGAAATGAGCGAGCTCGCGAAAATATCGGGCGGCCGCGTTTTTCCCGCAGCAGATCTCAGCGAAGCGCGAAAGGCATTCAAGCAGGTTGCCGACGAGATCGGGACTAGATACAGCTTGGGATATTACTCGACTAATGAGACGCGCGACGGCAAATTTCGCGCTATTAAAGTTGAACTCAAAAATGCTCCGACCGGCTCAATGGTTCGCGCTCGTGAAGGTTATACTGCGCCCGCAAACTAGCGAATTACCTCGATCTTGCAAACATCCAGTTTCGACCATTTGCGGTCTGCGGTAACAGCAGTCGCCTTCTCTTGGATTGCCAATGCAAGACATGCTCGATCACCAAGCGAGAGGCCAAGATGTCTTGTCAGCGGGCGAAGTTCGGCGGTCTTGATCACATTATTCATTTCAAACGGCACGACATTTATGCCAAGTTGAATGAAGTCATCGTATGCCTCTGAAATTAGAACACCCCTTTCTGTAAGTTTTGCCAGAACCTCGGCGACGTTTATCGTGCCGATCGCGGATTCGTCAAGAAGCGGTTCAACATGCTCATGACCCGGCTCGAGATTAATAATCGCCAGAACGGCTGACGAGTCCAGTATGAACCGATTATTCATTCGCGGCTTCCTCGCGTCGCTCTCGAATCAACTCGTCAACTAAAGAGACTCCTTCCGGCACATGTTTTCTGACAAGCCTCTGCAGACGTTTCAATGCCGCTTTCGATGAAGTGACCCGCAATTCATCATCTTCGACACTTAAAGTTACATTTTGTCCGATTTCTATCCCCAATGCCTTACGAAACTGCGCAGGTATGACTATGCGCCCGCCATCTGATACCTTTGTCTTTATCATCAGTTCGTTCATAGTTGCCACATTAGCATAATATGGCATAATACGTAAATATGTCATTGAGTAAATTTCGACGCATTTGTCTGGTAGTTTTGGACAGCGCCGGCATCGGTGAAATGCCGGACGCCGCTGATTGGGGCGATGCAGGTGCGGATACGCTCGGTCATATTTTGGAATCGCGGACGGTTCATTTACCGAACTTGCAGCGTTTAGGTTTAGGAAATATTCGGCCGTTAAGAGGGCTTGCGGCCATTGATGACCCTATCGGTTCGTTTGGAAAATGCACTTTGAAATCGAATGGAAAAGACACGACGACCGGGCATTGGGAGATGGCGGGGATCGTTTTGGAAAAGGCCTTTCCGACTTTCCCGAACGGTTTTCCCGACCGCATTATTAGTGCATTCGTGGCAAAAGCCGACGTACCGGGCGTGCTCGGCAATTTTCCGGCGAGTGGAACCGAAATTATAAAAGATCTCGGAGAAGAACACATTCGCACCGGCAAGCCGATCGTTTACACGTCCGCAGATTCTGTTTTTCAGATCGCGGCGCACGAAGAGATAATTCCGATCAAAAAGCTGTACGAAATATGCGAGATTGCGCGGCGAATTTTAGATGGCGAAGACCGAGTTGGGCGCGTGATAGCTAGGCCGTTTTTGGGCAGTAATGCCGCCGACTTCAAACGTACCGAAAACCGTCATGATTACGCAGTGCCGCCGCCGTCGAACAATCTGCTGCCGATGTTGAAAGATGCCGGACTGGATGTCATCTGCATTGGCAAGATCGCGTCGATCTATGATTCGATGGGTGTTACCGAAGACCTGACGGCGAAGAATAACGACCAAACCGTTGAACAGACGACCAATGCGTTAAATGCTGATTCAAACGGGCTTATCTTTAGCAATATGGTCGATTTCGATATGCTTTACGGCCATCGCCGCGATACCGAAGGTTATGCACGTGCGCTCGAACGGTTCGACACGCAGCTTCCGGTGATCTTTGATGCAATGCGCGACGACGACCTGCTCATCCTGACTGCCGATCATGGCAACGACCCGACAAAAGAAGGTTCCGATCACACACGCGAATACGTTCCGCTGCTGGTTTACGGCAAATCCGCAAAAGCCGGTATTGACCTCGGTACACGCGGTTCGCTGGCGGATATCGGGCAAACTATCGCAGAGAATTTTGGAATTGTTCTGGAAGAAGGGGAAAGCTTCTTGACGGAAATCTAGCGATAAGTTTTTAAGATCAAGTCCGATGAGTTATTGTTCGCGCCACTCGAAAAAAGTTTGATCGCGTTTACGCAACTAGCAAACCCAGCGCGGCGATCTGTTCTAAATTTTCTTTCAACATCGCAGGCAGATCGATCAGGAGTTCGGCTTTTGGGCCGATGTCTGAAAACTCGCCTGCGCTTATTTTTTTTCGGAGCTCGCGTTTTAATTCCGCTCGGTCGCGTGTGCCGTCGAGCATAAGTATCAGATTCCTAAAAAATGCATCGTCAACTTTCGCCGTGGTTATATTCATCGTGGTAATGCTGTCGCCGCGAGTGAGCTGCCAGCGGGCGAGTGCGCTTACCGTCGGAAATTCGCTGATCTCGCGCATGAATTGCGGTTGGTGAACGTGAAGCTCTACCATTCCTGTCGTGTAGAGCTCGAGCAGGATAGAACACGTTGTACTGACCTCTCTTTCCCAATCATCAAGAATGGTATTTTGGT
>JBOGOW010000077.1:0-11563 GCA_050748285.1 Pyrinomonadaceae bacterium | reverse complement strand
TGCTGAACGAGTTGCTGCGCGGATTCGCCGTCTTTCCAATATGTCGCGGAACCGATGTTCAGGTAGATCGGAATTTCTACTTCGCCTATCGTCACTTTGGTCGAGGTGATCGACTCTTTGATTCTCGAGACAACCTCGTTCGCGGGCTTTTCATCAGCAAGCGGCAAAGCAAGAAGGAACTCGTCGCCGTCGATCCGTGCAAGAAAATCCATCCGGCGCATCTCACCGCGGATGCGGTTTGCGGCTTCGATCAAAACCCGATCGCCCGTCGAATGGCCAAATTTTTCATTTATCAGATGAAAATTCTTCAGGTCTATCGAGAGCACTGTGATCGGCCGCTCGCCGCGAAATCTTGTCGATTCGGCAAGCTGATTTTCAAGCACCATGAAAAAAGCGCGCTCATTCGGCAGCTCGGTCAATTCATCCTTGAATGCGTTCGACAGATTTCGTTCGAGAGCGAACGAACCTAAAAAGAGCGGTGTAATGCGATCCTGCAAAGATCGCAGCGTTTCGATTGCCACCAACGGGTCGGCGGATTCACGATCGGTGAATAATTCATAGATCGCGATTACGCGTCCCTCATAAACTAGCGGAATGGCTGCGGATGAACGGATGCCGGAGGTTTGTCCGTTATCTAACCGCGGGCTCAATTCGATCTCGCCGCTGACAAATGCCATTCCCGCCAAACCGGTTTCTGAATCTGCCTCGTTTGAAACAATTTCGTCGGAAGTTTCGCCAAAAAGCTCGACGGCTTTCAACGAATCGGTTTCGGCGTCGGGAACAAAAAATACCGCCGCGTCGAGCGGAAATATCTCATTCACGCGTGCGGTAACGAGCCGAAACATATCACCTCGATTTAGCGACGCGCCAAAAAAGTTATTCGCGTCGTCCAATGCGGCAAATTGATCGGGGGGAACATAGGCGAATGTTTCCGAACCCTTTTGAAGGTCTGGGCCATTATTTTTTGATTGTTTATTGATCGTGAAAAAAAATAATGCAGTATAAAGCAACGCGATCAGTGCAAGCAGAATGATCTTCGTGGTCGAGGTAAATGTGGAAAGCGCAATCAAAAACGTAACGAGCGGGGCGATGAACCCAAAGATCGCGAAAATGCGGAACGAGGTGCCGGCGAAAAGAAATCGTTGAACGAGTTTCATCTGTTTAGAATCGCAATCTTTGCGGTGAGGTTTTTTGGGAGTAACGAAACCATATTGACGATAACGGTTAGCAGGGCGAAAAGTCAACAAAATTGGGAAAATGCATCGGGAAATGCCGATACGGCAACCAATGCTAACAAAGCAAACACAACGAACACGACCGGCACAGTGAATACGGCGAACACGTCAACGACGACGAATTCCACGAGCACGACAAACATGTCGGCAAACGGTAATTCGACAACGACGACGAATTCGACCTCGACCACTGCTCCGGCAAATGCGAACGGAATGCAAACAAACCGGCGAACGCCAATAAATAGTTTTGCGTTTTGGCTTCGTTGATGGGATTCGGCATCCGATCTTAGGTTCGGATGCTGTTTTTGTTGAATTTCACTATTAAGATTTTTAGCTTTTTTGATGTTTTTGGGGTTGACTAACGGCTTTAAGGTTATTATATTGTCCAATGTTCCATAATTCATTTTGTTGGGACTCGGGTAGAGTCAAATCTACCCTCGGTAGTATAAAAGTTAACGTTAATCTTTGAAGAAGACAGGAGATTCATTTAAATGAAGAAAATTATTGCACTTTCAACACTATTGGCACTAGTTGCTTTGGGCATGGCTTGCGGTGAACCCGCTGCCAACAATGCAGCGGCAAATGCCAATAAAACAGTCGCCAACGCGATGAACGCAGCCAACTCGGCTATGGCAAATGCCGCAAACCAACTTGGCAACGCGATGAACCAGGCCAGCAACGCTATGAATGCTGCCAGCAATGCTATGTCGAACGCATCCAACGCGATGAAGAACGACAAAATGAAGGACGACAAAATGTCGGGTGACAAAATGAAAGACGACAAAATGGCAGCCAACTCAAACAAATAGTCAAACTATTTTGTTTCAGAAACTAAAAAGCACCCTGTTTTCGAACAAGGTGCTTTTTTCTTTTGGCAATGTGGCGTCTCAATACGCGCCTGGCTGGATCAATTCACGCAATTCCCCGACCGTCGTTACCGGTCGCCGGCAAACAAAATTTTCGCAGACGTAGGCGGTAGCCAAGCCATTGACTGCAGCCCGATCTTTAAGCAACGGCAAATCACTCGGCCGATCATCGCTAACCGCAACAACTTTATTCGGTCTATATTCGGCCCATATCTCCCGTGTAAGTTCGCCCGCGTCATCGCCGACGATAACAACTTCCTTTACCGATGCAAAATGAAATTCAAGAGCCGAAAGAGCGCGCCCGAATCCCTGTGGATAACGCTTGATCTGGTTCGCAGCAATACGCATCGTAGTCATTGCAAAACGCTCGTATTTCTCGTCGCCATAGAATTTCGAAAGCTTTAGCAGCACATCGGCAGCAACCGAATTTCCCGATGGCGTTGCGTTGTCAAAAAAATCTTTGTTTCGGACGATCAACTCTTCGTGATCGTTTGACGTGAAAAAGAAACCGCCGTTTTCCTCATCCCAAAATTCGGTTATCATCGCATCGGCCAATTCTTTCGCCGCCGTCAGATATTTCATATCACCGCAAACTTGATAAAGTTCTATCAGGCCATCTGCCAGATTTGCGTAGTCCTCGATATACCCATTTAGTTTTGCCTTGCCGTCTTTCCATGTTCGCTGCAATCTCGACTGGAACGCAAGCATCCCTGCTTGCGTGTTACCAGTTGGGCTATCGGCGGCTTGCTCATATCGCCCTTCCTTACGGTCGGGCTTCAGCAAATGCCTCAGCAGAAAATCCGCATTTTTTTTTGCAATATTCAAATAATCTTCGCTGTCCAAAATCGCCGCAGCTTCGGCAAAGGCCGCGAGCATTAATCCGTTCCAGGCTGTCAATATTTTTTCGTCCCGGAACGGCTTGATTCTTTTTTCACGCTCCGCAAATAACAATTCGCGTTGACTATCAAAACCGGAAGCGGAAACGACCGGCTTCTTCACGTTCAAAATGTTCTTCCCTTCAAAATTTCCGTCCGCCGTCACGTCATAAAAGTCGCAAAATTTATGCGCGTCTTCGTCACCCAAAATCGCCTCGATCTCCTGCTGCGTCCAGACGAAAAACTTCCCTTCTTCGCCCTCGCTGTCGGCGTCTTGGGACGAATAAAATCCGCCCGACTCGTCCATCATTTCGCGCTTCACATATTCCAATGTTTCGATTGCAACACGCTTGAAAAATTTGGCGACTGGAGCGGCCGGCGGCTCGATTGTTTCGCCCTTACTTTGTGCAGGCTTCTGCACTTCCGACCTGGCGATTTGATATAAATGTAAATACACACGAATCAACTGCGCGTTGTCGTAAAGCATTTTTTCGAAATGCGGGACTAGCCAGATCGCATCGACCGCGTAACGGTGAAAACCGCCGCCGAGTTGATCGTAAATGCCGCCGTTCGCCATCTTTTCGGCCGTGAGCTTCACCATTTCCAGCGCATTTTCGTTGCCGGTTCGCTTCCAATAGCGCAAGAGAAATTCCATCGACATCGCTGCCGGAAATTTCGGAGCACCGCCAAACCCGCCGTTCTTCGCGTCGAAGGAACGCACAAAACTCTGAAAGGCTCTGTCGAGCAATTCTTCGTCAATACCGCCAGTTGAAAGTTCCGTCACCGAAAGCCGACGCAGCTCACCCAAAATATCGTTTGCGGAATGCAGCAATTCTTCCCGTCGTTCACGCCAAGCCTCGGCGATGCTTGTCAGCAATTGCGGCCAAGAAGGCATGTTGAATCGAGGCGTCGGCGGAAAATACGTTCCGCCAAAAAACGGCAGTTTGTCGGGCGTAATAAAAACATTCATCGGCCAACCGCCGCGTCCGGTTGTGAGCTGAACAAAGCTCATATAAATCTGATCGACGTCGGGACGCTCCTCCATATCGACCTTTATGTTCACGAAATGCTCGTTCTGGATCGCCGCTATCTTCTCGTCCTCGAAAGATTCGTGCTCCATAACGTGGCACCAATGACACGCCGAATACCCGATACTCACCAACAAAGGCTTGTCCTCTTTTCGCGCCTTTTCAAAAGCCTCATCGCCCCACGCATGCCATTCGACCGGATTATGCGCGTGCTGCAAAAGGTATGGCGATGTCTCGTCGATCAATTTGTTCGTGTATTTTTTGGGACTTTGCATAAGATAATTGTTTCAGCCAAAAGACTGGAACGCAAGCATCCCTGCTTGCAGCGCCGCATAGCGGAGTAAGGTCGATCCGAAAAGCACGACACCGCCGCCAAAGTTCATTTTTGCTCACACGCAAGCAAGGATGCTTGCGATCCAGTCGTTGAATCGCGGATCGTGATTTGATATATTAAAAATCTTCTAATATGACCCAGCGAAGCATCGCAAAACTCCGCCCCGCCCGCCAACGCGCCGAACTCTTCGGCGGCGATTGATCCTGTGTTTATATCGTCAGATATATATTTTAATTTAAGGGTTAAAGATGAATAGAAATCAGGATAAAACAACGCAGGAGAACGAATCCGCTACGCATCATAGAAAACGGCTGCATCCGTATTTTTCGTCGAACTCACGAGAGGAAACGATTCGCCGTATGCGCAGTTTCCCGGAACGTGCTGCCAAGTTTCTGGAGAAATTCAATGCCGATCGAGAAAAGAACGCGCGTTGAGGTATTCCTACCTCTACGCTCGGATATTCCGGCTTACCAAGTTGCAATCGACTGGTTGTCTGAAGAGTTTGCACTCGAACGCGGCGGGGCAACTTTAACAACGCCGTTCGCCGGGCTCTTCGTTTCGCCTGAACAGGTCGATGTCGTCGAAGACGCAGTTCGTGTACTTCATTGCGATTTCGAACTTGATGCCGATAATTTGGATGACCGCGCGGAGATCGTTTCTCATCTCGAAAATGTAAAAGAATTTCTACGGAATACCTTGGATAAAGAAGAGATCTGGATAATATTTTATCCGATTTCCCGCGTCGTTTCTTGATCTCTATTCGAAGGAGAACATCATGACACCGACAACAGAATTACAAAAACCGAATATCAAAACAGAACTGCCGGGGCCGAAATCCCGCGAAATTATCGACGCCGATTCGCGTTATGTTACGCCGAGCTATCCGCGGCCTGATTACAAACTCGTCGTTGAAAAGGCGCACGGCGTTTGGGTCGAAGACCCGGACGGTAACGTCTTTCTCGACTGCAACGCGGGCGTGGCCGTGTGCTCAACCGGGCATTGCCATCCGGAGATCGTCGAAGCGATAACTAAACAGGTCAACAAATTTATCCATTTCTGCGGAACGGATTATTTCTATCGACACATGCCCGAGCTCGGCAAAAAACTCGAAGAAATTTGCCCGATCGACGGACCGACACGCACGCATTTCGCTAACAGCGGAGCAGAAGCCATCGAGACCGCACTAAAGGTCGCGATGTATCACACGCGGCGGCAGAAATTCGTTTCGTTCTACGGTTCGTTCCACGGACGCACGCTCGGCGCTCTTTCGCTAACGAGTTCAAAACGCGCGCAGCGGCTCGGCTTTATGCGTCAGGCATTGGATGTTGTCCATATTCCCTACCCGAATAAATTCCGCCACTTCGCAACCGATATGCCGACCGATGAAGCGACGATCACGCGCGACGTTATCAACTGGCTCGAAAACAAGGTCTTTCAAACAACAACGCCGCCGGAAGAGGTCGCGGGAATTGTCCTCGAGGTCGTGCAGGGCGAAGGCGGCTATATTCCGGCGCCAACGGCCTTTGTAAAAGAGCTGCGCCGCATCTGCGACGAGCATGGGATAATGCTTATCATCGACGAAGTGCAGTCCGGAATGGGACGCACCGGCAAGATGTTCGCGCTCGATCATCACGAAGGTGTAAAAGCCGATATCATGTGTCTTGCCAAGGGTTTAGGGTCAGGTATGCCTATCGGCGCCTGTATCGCACGCGCCGATATTATGGACTGGCATAAGGGTGCACACGCTTCAACATTCGGCGGCAATCCGGTCGCGCTAACGGCCGCGTTGAAGACCATCGAACTGCTCCAGGGCGGCCTCGTCGAAAATTCAAAAACCGTCGGTGCATATCTCGAAGCCGGACTCAACAAGCTGAAAGAAAAGTATGACTGCATAGGCGATGTCCGCGGGCTTGGAATGATGCTCGGCGTTGAGTTTATCAAAGGCGGAGCGCGGACACTCTTGTCCGCATCGCCGCTCGCCGCGAAGTCCGATTCGAATGCTGACGCACCCGTGCGGACAGGAGTGTCCGCGCTCCAACCGGATGCAGATCTCCGCGACCGCATCGAAATGGCTTGTTACAAAAAAGGCTTGATAATTCTGGGCTGCGGCACGAGCGCGATACGCTGGTCGCCGCCGCTCATTCTCACAAAGGAAAACGTCGACGTCGCACTCGAAATATTCGACGAGGCAATCTCTGAGTCGATTTAGAATTATTTGAAGTTTCTTTTTTACAAAAGCGAGTCGTCCTTTGCGGCTCGCTTTTCGAGTATTACGATTATATTGGAGTTCTGATATGGCAGCTGCGGTTTCCCGTAAATTATCCAATTCATTCGAAGGTGCGCTTGCGGGCGGCGGCGATCCGGCGACATCGCCGCTTTACGTTTTTGGGCCGTTTTTAAAATTGATCGTTATTGCCGGTGTTGCGCAGGTTACGTTCGGGGCGACGGTCTGGCTCGCGGTCTTTACGGTCATCATGGTGTCGGCGATGTATCGGCAGGTGATGACCTGGATCACGGACGGCAGCGGCGGCAGCGGCCTCGCCGAAGAGGAATTCGGCGGTTGGGCGGTAAAGATAAATGCAGGCATAACCGTTATCGAATACACGCTGACGTTTCTGGTTAGCATGGCTGCGCTCGTCACCTTTATTGCCGATCGCTTACCTATCTTGAACGAACGCGCATTCGGATTTCAGTATCGCGTTTTCCTCGCCATCGCTTTGACCGCGTTGACGGCGTGGGTCGTAAATCTAGGGCCAAAGGTTTCGGCGCGCGCATTCGGCCCGGCGACCGCCGCCGTTCTCGCCCTGCTTTGGGTAATGATATTTGCAACGATCTATCAATTCGGATTTCATTTGCCCGATTTCAATTTCCATGCGTTTTCCCTTTCGCAAGTAAACTTTACAGAAAATGGCGAGGCGGTAAGATCATCGTATTTGAATCTCACGCTCGGAGGTTACGCGCGTATTCTCGCGTTGATGACCGGCATTGAAATTTTTGCGAATTTGGTCGCGGCTTACGAGGGAAAACGAGCCGAGCGAAGCCGCAAGGCATTCGGCAGCCTGATAATAATAATGGGCACGACGGCGCTGACTATGCTCGTCGTCGGCCCCGCGATCTTTAGTCTGTCCGACGTGAGCAATACTCACGTTTCGGTTTTCACGCAGACGATGGACAGGCTGCTTCCGGCGTGGGCTTCGTACGTTGGAACGATAATCGGTATTACCGTGCTCTTATCAGCTTGTGCCGCGGCCGCGCAAGGCATTCAAAATTTGATGCTCGGGCTTCGTTATCGTCACTACGTCCCCGCAGCGATGGGACAGCGTAACAGCTTCGATGTCGCCGCACGGCCCGTCTGGATGATGGCGGTGGTTATCATTTTGTGTTTTGTTTTATTCGGAACGCATGAGGAAACATATCTCGCACTTTATGCCGCCGGCGTGTTTATTCTTTTGAGCATGACAGGATGGGCCGCATCGCAGCGAATCTGGCGCGGGATGAAAGACAGCCGGACATTTGGAAAGATGATGTCATTCGCCGGCACACTTCTCGCATCGATTCTCACATCGGGCGCGACGCTTATCATTTTCGAAGAGCGATTTTTCGAAGGCGCCTGGGCGTATTTTATCCTCGTCCCTGTGCTGTATTTTGCGTTTGACTATTACCGAAAACGGCTCGGGACCCCGCCTTCGGTCGAAGATCGTCTGGGTTCGATCATCTCTGAGCAGCGTTTTCTGCCGCAGGTTCTTCAGGACGGAATAGACATTGTTGATTTCAAAAAGATCGTCGTTCCACTGAATGGATCATCGCTTGCCGAGCAGGTTTTGGCGACCTCACGTTCGTTTGCTCGCTCATTCGACGCCGAGATTGAATTGATCGCTGTTATCGACAAGAAAACGTCCGACCCAGAGGGCCTTTCAGAATACCTGGGAATGGTTTCCGGTTTGATAACTGCGGACGGGCTGCAAGCTAAATTTACGATCCGTTCGGGCGAAGCGGCGACCGAGATCGACCGATTCGCAATCGAGCAGAACGCCGATCTGATCATCATGACGACGCGAGGCAAATTCTCGGTCGATAACATGATCTCCGGCAGTGTTGCGGCAAAGGTCGTAAAAAAAGGGCTTACGCCGACGCTGCTGATTAGGCCAACCGATGATTGGCGTTCGCGTCGGTCGAAATTCAAGCGGCTCCTTGTCGCTCTCGATGGCTCGGAAGCCTCGGAAACGGTCATTCCGTATATTCAGACATTTTGCCGAACGTTCGGCAGCGAAACGCTGCTTTGCTCGGTTCCCGAAGGTTCGGAATCGGACGAATTCACCGAAACAATTCAGAAATATCTGGACGACATCGCCGATACCTTGCGTGAAAACGGAATTGATGTTGAAACTCGTGTAACGGGATCAGGCCCAGCGCGAACAATTCTTGCTATCGCAAAAGAAGAAAATGCAGACCTGATAATGATGGCATCACACGGACGCGGCGGCACGGATCGCGAAAACATCCATCTCGGAAGCGTAGCCGACAAAGTAGTTCAGGAAACACCGTGCCCTGTTTTCGTGGTTCCGCTAACCCGCGAACGCTAAGCTTTCGCATTAGGAAAATACCGAGTCCCGATTCTCTGCGGCTTTGCCGCTTTATTTGCGGAAATGCTGTGCTTTTCCGTAAACCTCTAAAATAATCCCCGCGCTCCGCCGCAGATAAAATCCCGATTTTGCGGTTAAAATATAGAATGAGTATTTGAGAGCTTTGAAAAACTAAAATGTCTAATTCTTATTCGTGCATTAGTGGCAAAAAACTGCCACTAATGCACGAATAAAAAGAAATATTGGCCAACCTGAACAGGCTTTGACGGGTTTTTCAAAGCTCCCTATTTGAACATATACGTTTTTAAGCTAATCCATGGAGCTTCGCGGCTGATGCAGCCCGATGAGCGGAAAGACTGTGCCTTTCCGTAAACCACTAAAATTAATCCCCGCACTCCGCCGCAGATAAAATCCCGATTTTGCGGCAAATGCGGGGGAACGAGTATTATTTTGATACCGGAATGACCAAGAAATCTCTCGATAAGTTCTTTTCGTCAATTGCCAAGTCCCACACCGAAGAAGATGTGAAGAATGCCTACGCGCGCTTTTTCAAGATCGAATACGATACAGCTCATAAACATGACCTCTTTACGCCGCACGTTTTCTTCGAGTTCAAATACCGCAAAAATTTTCACAATCTCAAAACGCGGGCGACGATACTCGCTCAATGTCTATATTACATACGTCGTTTAAAATTCGGGACCATGGCCGACATGCCCGTCCCGTTTTACTTGTACTCGCGCCTTGTAACAGGGTCAAAAAGCGGACATAATGTCCGCAATGAAACTCAAATTAATCGAGGGTGTGAGTTCGGGCGAATTTGCTCGTAATTTGCTCAAACGCGCTCGTACTCAGTTCCAGCAAAGAGATATTGCAGAAATTCTGAATGTTAATGTTCGAACGGTTCGACGATGGGAAACTGGTGATTGTTCCCCCCGTAGTTATGTAGCCGACGCAATTCAGCAACGCATTCTGCCATTCGTTTCTGATGATTTGAGCGGTGCCGCGTTTACCTTTATTGATCTTTTCGGGGGCATCGGAGGAACAAGGTCCGGATTCGAGTCTGTTGGGGGAAGGTGTGTGTTCACGAGTGAGTGGAACAAATTCGCACATCAAACCTACCTTGCAAATTTTGCACAAACAACGAATCATATCCTCGCTGGGGATATTACAAAAATAGATGAGTACGATATCCCTGATCACGACGTATTGCTCGCTGGTTTTCCATGCCAACCATTTAGTATTGCCGGTGTTTCAAAAAAAAATGCCCTTGGACGCCCGCACGGTTTTGAATGCACGACTCAGGGGACCCTATTTTTCGATATTGCTCGAATTATTGCTTATAAACGCCCGAAAGCCTTTCTTCTGGAAAATGTAAAGAATCTCATCTCTCATGATGGTGGCAATACTTTCCGGGTAATACTAGAGACTTTGCAAACTGAACTCGGGTACGAAGTTCATTACAAGGTGGTTGATGCCCAACATTTTGTTCCTCAGCATCGCGAACGCATTCTCATTGTAGGCTTTTTCGATAAGTCGAACTTTTCGTGGGATTCGATCAACCTTCCAGAAAAAGGCTTGCGAAATCTTTCTTCGATCCTGCACCCACAAGATGGTACTGAACAACCGGAATTGCCTTACACAACGGGCCCATCGGCAAAAGTAAACAGTAAGTACACGCTTTCGCCCAAACTTTGGAATTATTTGCAGGCATATGCAGAAAAACACAAATTGGCTGGAAATGGGTTTGGTTTCGGCCTTGTGACTGAAAACAGTATTGCCCGCACCCTTTCGTCGAGGTATTACAAGGACGGCTCCGAAATCCTTGTTTCACAAGGGCCGGGAAAGCGACCACGCCGACTCACGCCAAGAGAGTGCGCTCGTTTAATGGGATTTCCCGACACCTTTAAGATTCCAGTAAGCGACACCCAAGCATATCGTCAGTTTGGTAATAGTGTAGTGGTACCAGTTATTCAGGAAGTTGCGAGATTGATGCTTCCAGGTCTGATATCGACTCAAGAGTTTATTCAAGAGCCCAATCAGTAATCTTTAAGCATGTATGGTAGATGTTGTTGACAGTGAGACTCGACACCGAATGATGTCAGGAATTCGGCACAAAGACACAAAGCCAGAATTATCAATAAGACAGAATCTGCATCGCCTTGGATTTAGATTTAGACTTCATGAGCGAAGACTACCAGGCAAGCCGGATTTGGTACTCAAGAGATATCGGGCGGTTATTTTTGTAAACGGCTGTTTTTGGCACAGACACGAATGCGACCTTTTCAAATGGCCATCTACGCGGGTTGAATTTTGGCAGGATAAGCTAAACCGCAACCATGAAAACGATCTTAAGAACTTAAACCTGCTTGATTCACAAGGCTGGCGTGTATGTATTGTTTGGGAATGTGCTGTTAAGGGTCCGAACAGCCGAATCGACTGCGTTATTAAAAACATTGAAACCTGGCTTCGGAGTCTTGAAACCAATGTGTCCTTTATGGAGATTGCGAAATGAAAAAGGGCTATCTATCGCAATACTTCGAAGGGGTTGCCGTCAAACGACTCAGTTCTGTAGAGGCCGATGAGATCTCATCAAATCAGCATGAATTTAACGGCGTTGAATCGCTCAAGAATATCTTGAC
>JBOGOW010000076.1:0-11579 GCA_050748285.1 Pyrinomonadaceae bacterium | reverse complement strand
CCTCGAAGCCGCAATTCGCTTTGGGTTTGAGAAACGACACGAAAAAGGGTGAAATATGGCAGCCCAGTTCGACGTTGTGGCAAGTGGACGAAATGGCGATGAGTAAATTCAAGAAGTGGTGCATTCCCTTAAATTATTTATGAACGACTGATTAGTGTAAGATGACTTAGGCACCGATAGAAAACTAGAGGAGGACTTATGAAAGTACTATTGGTGTCCCTATTTTTTCTCCTGTCGGTGAATTTTCTCTGTCAGACGGTTAAAGCTCAAACACTGATTATTCGGAATGTAACGGTCATCGACATGACCGGAGCTGCTCCGAAAACAAAAATAACGGTTGAGATCGTCGGCGGGCTTATCACTCGGATAAGCCGATCTTCAACGACTACCAAAAATGCGCTGGTCATCGACGGCACGGGCAAATTTCTTATCCCATCATTCTGGGACATGCATGTTCATGTTTTGAATTCTGACCGGATGCTGCCACTTTTTGTTGCGAACGGCGTTCTGGGAGTTCGTGATCTCGGTGTTCATGATCTTGACGAAATATTGCGTTTCCGCCAGGAGGCTGCGGCGGGGACAATTATTTCGCCACGAATCGTAACTGCCGGAAAAATTCTCGACGGCGTTCCGCAAGCCGACCCGTCTTATTCATATCCGATCAAGACAGCCGACGAAGGAAGAAAAGCCGTCCGCGATTTGAAAGCAAGAGGTGTTGATCTGATCAAAGTCTATGACGTTCTCCCGCGCGATGCGTACTTCGCGATTGCAGACGAAGCAAAGAAACTTGGCTTGCACTTTGTCGGTCACGTTCCGACCTTGATTACGACGATGGAAGCCGTGTATGCCGGACAAAAAAGCATCGAGCATCTCGGCAAGATAATAGAGGACAGTTCAAATTCGCCCGAAAAAGTGCGGGCCGCACAAGCAAAACCGATCAAGGAGGGCGATTATTTTGCGTTCACGACTCGGTTCGGCGAAGTTTACGACACGCTCCTCGCCACCTACGACGTACGAAAAGCGAGGAAAGAGTTTGCCGCTTTTCGCAAGTATAAGACGTGGCAGGCACCGACGCTGGCGATCAAATATGGCAGGACTTATATTGACGAACTCGACGCCAAGGGCGACCCGCGAGCGAAATATGTCGAGCCATCACAGGTCAATTACTGGAAACCATCCGTGAATTTTTTCTCACGCTATCGCACGCCATCTTTTATCACCGCGCAGAAAAAATATTTCCAAAAACAATTGGACATTGTCCGTGAAATGTCGCGTAGCGGAGTTGGCATTTTAGCTTCGACCGATGCGCCGAACCCATACGTCATAGCCGGCTTTAGCCTCCACGACGAACTAGCCTTGCAGGTCAAGGCCGGATTAACGCCGATAGAGGCTCTCATTACCGCCACCCGCAATCCTGTCGAATATCTCGGCGAACTAAAAACGTCGGGCACGATCGAGAAAGGCAAAATCGCCAACCTTATCCTGCTTGACGCAAATCCGCTTGAGAATATTGCTAATACGACGCGGATCAATGCCGTCATCCAAAACGGCAGATATCTGTCGCGCCAGGATCTGGACAAAATACTCGCCGATGTAGAAGCTGCGGCGAAAAAGAAATGAATTCGTTCCTGGATGGTAAAGACGGCGACGGTAAAACCGTCTCTAGTGAAGCCGCATCAGTTTGCGGTAAGCATACCGACGGATCGGTCAGCGAGTTTTATCGGATCGGTTTGACCGCGACCACGAGCGGGATCTCTGTCTATATCCTCGGTATCGAAGACAAGAAATACCTGGCCGAGACATACGCCGCGGGCCTTGGCAAAGCGACCGTGACCGGCTATTGCATCAGGTTCGCGGGCTTAAAAGATATAAACACCGATGTCCTCAAAGCGGCGGTTGCGTTCGGGTTTGAGAAACGACACGAAAAAGGGTGAGTTGATGAAATAATTTTTTCGTGTGGCAGGTCCTTCGACGCGGCAACATCGACACAACCTACAAACGAAACAGCGACGCAACCGGACACCTTCAGATAGAAGAGAATGAGTAGGAGAATCTCGACCTCAAAACTTGCGAATTGGGGCGGAGTGCCATTACGATAGCGTTGGAGTTGAAAGTTATGCAAATTGTTACTTTACAAGCTCATTTTGACGGCACACAGATCTTATTGGATGAACCCTACGAACTTAGACCAAACACGAAATTGGTTGTTAGTGTGATCCAGATGCAAGACGATGAACGAGAAGGCTGGACGCGCTTTTCTCTGGCAAACTTGGAACGTGCCTACGGAGAGGATGAACCGGAGTATTCATTAAACTTGATCAAAGAGACAAATCCAAAGTATGAAGGAAGGTGATGTCGTTCTCGTGGCGATGCCGCAGGCAAATGGCAGCGTAAAGAATCGCCCGGCAATCATTCTTCGCGAAATGCCGCCGTTTCAGGATATGTTGGTGTGCGGCGTGAGTACGCGACTACCCAAGAGGTTGTCGATTTTGATGAAATTATTGCACCCGGCGATAGTGATTTTGCCGCAAGCAGTTTGGTCGGAAAATCTTTAATAAGATTAGGATTTCTGACGGTCGTTCCACAAAGCAAAATTGTGGGCGTTATCGGAGCAATATCGTTGGAGCGGCATCGTGGGTTGTTGGAGAAGCTGAGCGATTACTTGATCCAATAACGCTAGGGAAAACCGAAACGCGACGTGCGCGACGATAAATACGCTTCGTTAAACGAAAAGCTCTCAAAAGTCGGTCAAGGCGTCGCCGGTTCGCCGCATATAGACGAGGACCGCTAATTGCAAGTGGCATCTTCTGTTATAATCTTTTCGGAGAAATCTTATGTCTGAAGTTGTCTTAACGCTACCGGATGATATTGCCGAAGAAGCTGAGGAGTACGGCTTGTTCCGGCCGTTGATAATCACGTCGATGCTAAAGGATGAACTTCGCCGTCGCAAGACGAACCGATTTTTTTCCATGCTCGATCAACTTAACGCCTTGCCGGACAAGCCTACGGAGGAAGAGATCGCAGAAGAGATCGCGGCCTACCGGCGAGAAAAACGACGCTCGTAGATGCGTGTCACCGCCGATACAAATCTGATCGTATCAGCCGCATTATGGGGCGGCAATCCGCGTCGCGTTATCGATAGTGCCCGCGATGATTTTTTCGAGCTTTATACCAGTCCGGTTTTAATCAACGAGCTTAAAGAGATTCTCGGGCGCGGAAAGTTTGAGAAGCAGTTTTTACAAGTCGGATTTACGCCCGAGGATTTGGTTGAGGAACTACTAGGGTTCGCGATTGTAATCGAAGGGGATCAATTGCCTTTCAGTATTGCTCGCGACCCGGATGACGATGCAGTTGTCGCTTGCGCCGTTTCCGCTGAGTGTGAGTTCATCGTCACCGGAGATCAAGATTTACTGGTGCTGACGGAATATCGTGGAATCAGGATCGTAACAGCAACCGAATTTCTTTCAGAATTGGAGCTTTAACGATCGAGGCGGCTGCGGCTGACGACGCGGCGATTGCCGATCTTGAATCCGAACTCAAGATGAAACGAGGGCGTCGCGACGACAAATACGCCGCTCTCAATGAAAAACGCTCCAAAGTCGGTCAAGGCGTCGCCGGTTCGCCCGACTACGGCGACGACAGCCCACTCTACGGCGCAATGGGCTTCGTCCGCAAATCCGAGAAGAAGTCTGGTCTAACCCGAAAGAAGAAGCCGTGAGCCGTCAATGGAGGCTAGGTCAAAACCGATGACGATAATACGCCAAACACGGCGTAATTATCGTCGGTGTCGGCGTTAATATGTAGTTGGTCGGCTTCTTCTTTTTGATATTGACTGAAGTATGAGGTACTTATGAAAAATCCTTTTCGGCGATTGTCTTTTTTAGTTTTTGGCGTAGGGATTTTGTCCGCGCTTATTTCTTCGTGCGACTCTTCGAGCCAAATGGCGGACTCGAATTTTGACACAAAGGTAGCTCGCCCGGCTTATCCGAACGAGCATCCAAAGGTTCTCTTTGACGAAGCACATAAAAACATTCACACCGCCAACGGACTTTATAAACCGTTTGCAAATCTCATCACAAACGACGGTTACAAGGTTGTGCCTAGTAAGGAAAAGTTCTCGCAGAAAACATTAGACAGTTACAGCCTTCTGGTAATCGCAAATGCTTCGGGTGCAAATGACGCTAATGATGACTCCGCTTTTACCGATGAAGAATGTGATGCAGTCCGCGATTGGGTTCAGTCAGGCGGCTCATTGCTGCTGATTACCGACCACGCTCCGACCGGCGCGGCTGCTGAAAATCTTGCTAAGCGCTTTGACGTGGGAATGAGCAAAGGAATGACGGAAGATTCTAAAAACTACGACAATTCATCGGGCGACACCAGCCAGCTTGTTTTCACACGCGAGAACGGTCTTTTACTTGAACACCCGATTACTCAAGGACGAGATGCCAGTGAAAAGATAAACCGCGTGATGACTTTTACAGGTCAATCACTGGAAGCACCGGAAAGCGGCACGGCGTTCTTGAAACTCGCAGATTCGGCATTTAATCGGGCCGCAAAGGTTGAAGTCCAAAAGTCCGGCGGCGATACACGAGTGATAATAAATTACGGCGAGCCGACACCTGCAACCGGCTTTGCGCAAGCGGTTGCTTTACAGTTTGGCAAAGGGCGCGTGGTTGTTCTTGGCGAAGCGGCGATGCTAACAGCGCAACTTGATGGCAAAACCAAGAAGCCTTTTGGAATGAACGTGCAAGGAATTGATAATCGACAGTTAGCACTAAACATTGTGCATTGGTTGTCGAAGATTTTATAGATGCGCTTTACTGTGAACATGGGCGGCTGACGATAAATTCTATCGGTGGGGAGTTTTTAACATGACGACAACAGCTTTTGTCATGACGATGCTCCTGTCGGGTGTCGTATCGGGGCAGCAGAACCCAACTACGGGCTACGAGCCGGGCGATGGAGAAATATGAGAAAAATAATTGTAGCTGAATTTATGACGCTCGATGGTGTCATACAGAACGAGGAAAATGATGGCGACGGGTTTAAGTATGGCGGGTGGTTTTTTCCTTATGCATACGAAGTGACGGGAGCGGTGGTGCAGGAGCGGCTGGCCAAGCCTGCAGATCTGTTGTTAGGGCGAAAGACCTTTGCCGCATGGGAAACGTATTGGCCGACGCATTCCAGCTTCTGGCCGAACGGTTATGACCGCGGGCTCAGTACGTCGCCTCGAATACTCGTGACTCAAGCGATTGGCAGCCGAGCGTCTTTTTGAGCGGCGACGTCGCCGAAAAAGTGCGTGAGCTCAAAGCTCAGGACGGCCCGGACATATACGTAATGGGCAGCGCGAACATGCTTCAAACCCTCTTCAAAAACGATCTCGTCGACGCGATGGAGCTGATGATAATCCCGATCACGCTCGGCACCGGCAAACGCCTGTTCCAGGACGGCACCATCCCCGCCGCCTTCAAGGTAACCAGCAGCCAGATCGCCCCAAAAGGCATCATCTGCATAACCTACGAACGCGACGGCGACGTAAAGACCGGTTCGCCCCAGATCGATGAGGATGCATAGTATGTGAGACGGATAGCGTTCCATGTCAGTTGGAAGTTGTTCCAAGCGACGTGGAGAGCGAACCAAGCGATATAATTCATGAATTATGTGACTTGGAACGTTAATTAAGTGACGTAAATTATGAATTATATGACATAGAATGTGTTCTAAGCGACATAGTTCGTGTTCCAAATCGCTTGAAATCTCTGCCTTTTCGGGTTTATTATGATTGCGTCGAATAGTTTTCACTTTGCTATTACGACAAAAGCTCAATAAATCACTGATCAATAAGGAGAACACGTATGGCAAAGGTCGATAATAAGGCTGTTAAGGAAAAATGTAACGTAATGAACGACGCTTGGGTCGAAGGAGCAAAGGCGGTTGATTTCAACGGGATTTCGCAGACTGCGTTTCTCGCAGACATCGATGCGGCGGTGGCTGATGACGCGGCGATCGCTGACCTCGAATCGGAGCTAAAGATGAAACGCGATGTGCGCGACGACAAATACGTCGCCCTCAACGACAAACGCTCAAAGGTCGGTATGGGCGTCGCCGGTGATCCCGCCTACGGCAACGACAGCCCGCTCTACGGAGCCATGGGTTTCGTCCGCAAATCTGAGAAGAAGTCCGGCCTCACCCGAAAAACAAAATCGCCAACTGGAACAGGAGTTTAGATTGTATGAGCAAGAATGATAGCGACAGACGGCATTTTTTGAAGGTAACTGCGTTGGCAGGTTCGGCATTAGTGCTTGGCTCTTGCGGCACGAAAGCGACGGGCGATAATAAGACCGTCTCAAACGTCGAGCCCGCGAAGAAAATTGAACCGGACAAAGACGCAAAAGAGGTGCTGGCTGTCGAGGATCTGATGCGGGAGCACGGCGTTCTGCGTCGTGTTCTTTTTGTCTTTGGTGAAGCAGCAGTCGTGCTGCCCAACAATCCGCCGACCGTGTGGGCTGACGCAATACAAAAAGCGGCTAGACTCTTTCGCACCTTCGGTGAGGACTATCATGAAAAGAAGCTTGAAGAGCATTACATCTTTCCGCTTATCAAGGAAAAGGGATTGAGCGGTCCTGCCGGAACCTATCCCGATATATTGACAGCTCAGCACAACCGTGGCCGCGAGATCACCGATTATATTATTTCTGCGACTGCTTCGGGCAAGATCGGAGCAAATGCTGGTGAAATGGCAAAAGCACTTCACGGTTTTGTTCGTATGTACGAGGCACACGCTGCTCATGAGGACACTGTTGTTTTTCCAGCATGGAAAGGTCTGATCACGGCCGATGAATACGACAAGCTCGGTGATACATTCGAGGACATCGAACATGAGCAATTCGGTGCGGATGGTTTCGAGGATGCCGTTAAGCAAATTGGAGAGATTGAGGCCAGTGTGGGACTCGCCGACATTTCCAAATTAACGCCACTTGCTCCACCGAAGTAATATGGGTTTTATCAAACAAATAATCGGTAGTAACGCCCCCACATCTGTCATTCTCATAAGACTGTCAGTTGGGCTTGTGTTTATGTCCGAGGGAATTCAGAAATTCCTGTTTCCGGTTGACATTGGAGTTGGGCGATTCGCGAAGATCGGATTGCCGTCACCTGAAGTACTCGCACCGTTTGTCGGAACATTCGAGATCGTTTGCGGTTTGTTCGTCATTCTTGGCCTCATAACGCGGTTGGCTGTGATGCCCCTGATTATTATCATGCTCGTTGCAATTTCCTCGACTAAGATTCCGATTTTGCTTGATAAGGGTTTTTGGTCGATGGCACATGAGGCTCGGACCGACTTTGCGATGCTGCTCTGTTCTATCTTTTTATTGATCGTCGGAGCGGGGCGGATTTCTCTTGATAAACACTTTGGAAACCAACGAGGACGATGAAAAAACAACTCTTGGCGAGCTTGCTTGGCTATTTCTGAAACTTGGCACCATTGCGTTCGGCGGCCCAGCCGCTCACATCGCCATGATGGAGGAGGAAGTTGTCCGGCGGCGCAAGTGGCTCGCGCGCGACAAGTTTCTTGATCTGCTCGGCGCAACCAACCTTATTCCCGGTCCAAATTCGACCGAACTTGCAATTCATATTGGCTTTGAACGCGGTGGCTGGCTCGGTCTGATCGTTGCGGGCGTATGTTTCATCGTGCCTGCCTCTTTGATAGTCACAGCTATTGCGTGGGCTTACGTCACTTACGGTAAACTTCCCGAAGTTGGCTTCATTCTTTACGGGATCAAGCCTGTAATAATCGCCATTGTCATTCAGGCTCTTTGGGGACTGTCGAAAACGGCGGTCAAGACAAAGCTACTTGCAGGAGTTGGATTCGTGGTTTTGGTGCTTAGCTTCTTGCATGTTAACGAATTAGCTCTTCTATTTGCCGCCGGTTCGTTTCTTTTGCTTTCTCACACCATCAAGAATCGATCAGCGGGAAGTTTAAAGTTATTTCTTCCTTTTGGTTTGCTGTTTCAATCGGCACCCGCCGCAGGCATTGCAACATTTTCGCTAGGGTCAATGTTCCTATTCTTTCTTAAAGTCGGCTCGGTTTTGTTTGGGAGCGGTTATGTTCTATTAGCTTTTCTCAGAGGTGATTTGGTCGAGCGGTATGGTTGGCTGACGAATGATCAGCTACTCGATGCAATAGCTGTGGGACAAATTACGCCCGGTCCGGTTTTTACTACGGCAACTTTTATTGGATATGTTCTTGGTGGTGGTTCTGGTGCCTTTCTTGCTACTGTGGGCATATTCCTTCCGGCATTCGTATTCGTCGCCCTCAGCGGTTGGCTCATTCCTAGACTTCGGAAATCCGCAGCCATAGGAGCTTTCCTTGACGGGATAAATATTGCCTCCCTTGCCTTGATGGTATTCGTTACCTACGAACTTGGACGTTCGGCTTTGATTGATTGGGTTACCGTTCTGCTTGCGCTTATTAGCGTTATCTTAGTAATTCGATTCAGGATAAATTCAGCTTGGCTCGTTGCTTCTGGAGCATTTATTGGCGTCGTCGTGCAAAAGTTTTATACATAAACAACTATGTAGCGATATCGCGACTCCCTTGAGCATAAATAACATGAGAAAAATTATGAATTGGAACTTAAATATGAGGATAACAGCTCTTTTCCTGACGATGCTTCTGGCGTGTGCCGCCTTCGGGCAGCGGAAACCGGTCACGGGTTACGCTCCTGTTAATGGGCTCAAGATGTATTACGAGATCCGTGGGGAGGGCGAGCCGGTGGTGATGCTGCATGGGGCGTTCATGGCGATCTCGGGCGACTGGGAAGAGTGGGTCAATGAGCTTGCCAAAACGCACAAGGTCATCGCCGTCGAGATGCAGGGCCACGGGCGGACGGGCGACATCAAACGCGACATTACTTACGAAAATCTCTCGGACGACGTGGCCGGGCTGATGGATTATCTTAAGGTGCCGAACGCGGGCATTGTTGGTTACAGTTTAGGAGATGGCACTGCAATGATGTGTGCGATCCGCTATCCGGAAAAGGTGCGAAAGGTTGTCAGCATCTCGGCCCCGATCCGCCGCGACGGCTGGGTCAAGGAAGCGAATGACGCGTGGCCTAACTTTAATGCGGAAATGTTCAAAGGCACACCTCAGGAAACCGAGCGGGAAAAACTAAACCCGATACCGCACTCGTTCCCTGATTTTTTCAATCACATCAAAGGCGCGGCCATGAGGCCATACGACTTTGGCGCCGATAAATTTGCGGCCACCAAAGCTCCGATGTTTTTTATCAACGGCGATGTGGACGGCGTTCGGATGGAACACATCGCCGAAATGTACCGCCTCAAAGGCGGCGGCAACATCCACGGCGACATGCAGCCGCGCTCGGCATCGAGACTGGCTATTTTGCCGAACACAACACACGTCGAGCTGATGAATCGCATGACAACGATCATCCCGATGATAAACGATTTTCTCGATGCCAAACCACAAAAGCAGTAGTTAACGGTTGACAGCTAAGGCAGTCGCTAACATGTGTTTTGCGTTCTATGGACGTTTGCGTGAAAATCAGAGTTTATGACTACACGCGTTCGCTTTGCCCCAAGCCCCACTGGCTACCTGCACATCGGTTCCGCGAGGACCGCACTTTTTAACTATCTTTACGCCCGTCACACCGGCGGGAAATTTCTTCTTAGAATAGAAGATACCGATCTTGCCCGCTCGACCGAGGAATCGACACGCTCGATCCTCGACGGCCTCGCGTGGCTCGAACTCGATCAGGACGAGGAGATAGTTTTCCAGTCCGACAACGCCGACAAGCATCGCGCCACTGCCAAAAAGCTGCTGGCCGAGGGCAAAGCCTATCGCGATTTTACGCCAAAAGCCGAACCAAACGACGCAAATGTAAAAGACGCGATCAAAGACCGCGCACGTGCAAATCAAGGTGAAAAAAACCTGCGGGACAATCCGTATCGCGATCTCACGGCCGAGGAAAGCAACAAGCGAGCCGCCGCGGGTGAGCCGTTTGCGATCCGTCTGAAAGTGCCCGATGTCAGAACCGGGAGCGGTAGCGACCGGGTTCCCGCCGTTCTTAAAACCTCATTCGAAGATGCGGTCTACGGTCTACAGGAACGCGATTATGCCGAGACCGAGGATCTTGTACTGCTCCGCTCCGACGGTCATCCGCTCTATAATCTCGCCGTCGTTTGCGACGACATAGAGATGCAGATCACGCACGTTATCCGCGGGCAGGATCACCTGACCAACACGCACAAACAGATTTTGATCTACGAAGCTCTCGGCATAACGCCGCCGACGTTTGCTCACCTGCCGCTGATAATGGCACCGAATAAAGGTAAGCTGTCCAAGCGTAAGCATGGCGAGGTCGTTTCGATGACGACATACCGCGATGCTGGTTTTCTGGCGGCGGCATTTCGCAATTTTCTCGCTCTGCTCGGCTGGTCGGCTGGCGAAGAAAAAGAGATTTACTCGCTCGTAGAATTGATCGAAACATTCTCGCTAGATGGCATCCATCGCTCAAACGCGGTTTTCAATTTCACCGAAAACGATCCGCGCAAATGGACCGACGACAAAGCCCAATGGATGAACGCCGAATACATCCGAACAATGCCGATCGGGGAGTTGCTGCCGTTCGTAAAAGCCGAACTAAAATCCGCCAAACTCTGGCGCGAAGAATACGAAGAACAGTTATCAGTGGTCAGTGGTCAGTTATCAGAAGATGCCGATACATTGCAGAAGCCCGCACGAAGTAAGGGCGAAATGATCCGTACGCCGCCGAGTGTCAGTAGCCCGCAAATAAGTAAGAGCTCCTCCGATGAGATGCAGAAAACCGCGCGTGAGCAAGGGCGATACATTCAACCCGAAATAGGTTCTAGCGAATGGTTTGAAAACACTATCAATCTCATCCGTCAGCGCTTCTTCACGCTCAAAGATTTCTCATCCCAAGGCCGCGCCTATTTCAGCGAAGACTACGATTTCGACCCCGCCGCCATTGCCAAAAACCTGACCAAATTCCCCGAACTCAAAACATGGCTCCCCGAACTCGCCGACCGCTTCGAAGCCGAATTCGGCGATAGTGTCAGTAGCCCGCACGTAAGTAAGGGCTACGGTGAAGCGGCAAACTGGCCGCCCGCTAACGCAGGCGGTTCTGACACGTTTACCGAGGCAAATATCGAACTCGTCGTCAAAGCCTTCACCGAAGAAAAAGGCACAAAACTCGGCGTAATAATGAACGGCGCCCGCACCCTTATAACCGGCGTCGCCGTCGGCCCGTCGATGTTGTCGGTTTTTGAGGTGATCGGCCTCGAACGAATCATCATGCGCCTAAGAAGCCATGTAGCCTGGAACTCCTAGCAGTTGGCGAAAATCTGCACAAAAAACTTTAAAAACTTATGCGTAGTCACTTGACTTCATATTTAATGTGTAGTGAAATGACTACACGATGAATTTGAGACGCGACGTTTTTCAAGCGATAGCCGATCCGACCCGGAGGGCAATACTTCTGTTGGTTGCTTCGCAATCGATGACCGCCGGTGCAATCGCGGCAAATTTTGAC
>JBOGOW010000075.1:0-11598 GCA_050748285.1 Pyrinomonadaceae bacterium | reverse complement strand
GGCGATGACCCCGACCGGTCGCATGGTGGTGGTTGAACATTTGCGTGATTCCTGGAATTTCATTTCCTATAATATTGGCGCTTTTCATTTTCATTCAAGATCCGAATGGCTTAACTGTTTTCGCGTTGCGGGATTTGCAGTCGAACGTGAGAAAAAACTGACGCCTTTTATCACGGCGTTCTTTTTGAAGAAAAATGGAACTGAATCTTAAAATCGCCGGAGCGATGATGATCGCACTGGCACTTCTCCACATTGTATTTCCACGGCGTTTTCACTGGAAGGAAGAACTTGCATCGATCTCGCTTTTGAGCCGCCAGGTAATGTATGTTCACACTTTTTTTATCGCCTTGACCGTTTTGCTCATGGGCGTGCTGTGTATCACGTCTGCGGAAATGCTTTTGAATTCATCGCTGGGAAAACGGATAGCTCTCGGTTTGGCCATCTTCTGGATCGCACGGCTTCTGATCCAATTCTTCGGCTATTCGCCAACACTCTGGAAAGCCAAAGCGTTTGAAACTGCCGTCCATATCTTTTTTTCCGCACTTTGGGTTTATTTCAGTTTGGTATTTACGCTGGTTGCGATTCGCTAGTTCCGAAACATGCCTGCTTGCCGCCGCCAATACTCGCAAAATACATCTAAATACAAGTGTTACTGACATTGTGCGTTGGTTTCGATATTATCTAAATGATATTGGAACTGATTCCGGCGTTTATTGTCGGAGATGCACGAGGGAAGATGCCGCTTGCTTTGATTGAAGATGCTGTCAGCGATATTCGCGACGGCAAGATGATCATAATCGTTGATGACGAAGACCGTGAAAACGAGGGCGACCTTGTATTTGCGGCTGAGAAAACGACGCCGGAGATGATCAATTTTATGGCCGTTCACGGCCGCGGGCTGATCTGTCTGCCGATGACCGAGCAGCGCTGCGACGAGCTGCATCTGCCGCAGCAGACGAGCGATAACACATCGAGCATGGGAACGGCGTTTACGATCTCGATCGAGGCGCGCGAGGGCGTAACGACCGGAATCTCGGCGGCCGACCGTGCGAAAACGGTGCTTACAGCTGTCGATAAAAATACTCGGCCCGGCGATCTTGCACGGCCTGGACATATTTTTCCTTTGAGGGCAAAACGCGGCGGCGTGCTTGTCCGCGTGGGACAAACGGAAGCGAGCGTCGATATTGCACGCATTGCTGGTCTGCAGCCGGCGGCCGTTATCTGCGAGATAATGAACGACGACGGCACGATGGCGCGAATGCGGGAGCTCGAAGCGTTTGCCGAAAAACACTCGCTAAAGATCGTTTCGGTTGCCGATCTCGTTCGTTATCGAATCGAAAAGGAAACGCTCGTCCGGCGTGTTGCCGAAACCGATCTGCCGACGGCGCACGGCGTTTTCCGGGCGATCGCTTACGAAAATGCGATGAACGGCGAAACGCATGTGGCTTTGTCGATGGGCGAGATCGACGGGACAACCGAAGCGGTGCTGGTTCGCGTCCAAACCGAGAACATCACGTTTGCGATGTTTGGTTCGACGGTCGGCGAAGCGGCTTCCGCATTGAATGGCTCGCTTGATAGAATCGCCAAGGCAGGCCGCGGCGTGATCCTTTATCTGCGGCAGCGTGAAAACGACCTCGATCTCGTGAATCAGTTAAAGACATACGCGTTGATGCACGAAAAAGGGGTTGATTTTCAGACCGCAAAACGCGAAACTGGATACGGTAAAGTCCACGATTACGGTATCGGTGCACAGATCTTGAACGACCTCGGCGTTCGTAAAATACGCCTGCTCTCCAATCATCCCCCGAAGATAAATGCCCTCGAGGCGTTTGACCTTGAGATCGTAGAAACCGTCGCGCTTTGACAAGCGGCGGCTGGAGACAGATGCCGGAAAACGAGATCGAAAAAACAGAAAATGAACCGGTTAAGGCGCGGCGGTCGCTGCGCAATCTTGCGCTGCTTGGCGGCGTGTTTCTTGGCGGAATTGTATTGATAACCGCTGTCGGACTATTCGCGTATTGGTACGGAACATTTGACCGATATGTAAAAAGCGAATTCACCGCGAAGATGTCGGATATCGGGTTTGTATTCGATGCCGACGTTTTCTCGTTGACCGCCTCGCCATTCGAACTTCATCTAAAAAACGCGACATTCAATGATCTTGTAACCGGCGAAAAACTTTTTTTCATCGGCGATGCGCGGCTTGGGCTTTCAGTTCGAGATGTGTTCGCGTGGCAGCTGCGTCGCGATATCAGCATCGATTCGACCGAGATCGACGGTGCCGAAGCGTGGATAAATTTTGACGAGAACGGAAATTCGAATTTTTCTAATCTGACGCTTGTCGAGCAGGAAGACGGAGCGATCAATTTTCGTTATGACACGGTTACGTTTTCGCTTCGCAATGGCACGATCCACGCGGGCGATATTTCGAGAAAGGTGTCTGGCGATGCGAAGAACCTGATCGTCAATGTTTCTCCAGAAGATGCGGACGCAGAAAAAAAACGATACAAGGCCGATTTGACCGCGACCGATTCGAAATTCGTTTACGACGGCTCGCCGCTTGAGCCGATAGACATTTGGGCGAAGGCGGTCGTTTACGCCGAGGGCGCCGACATCACCGAGATCAAGATCGAATCGCCGATCGGCGTTACGACATTGAACGGCACGGTCAACGATTGGGCGTCGCTGAAATACGAACTCAATGTCGAATCGACGGTCGATCTTACTCAGACATCGAATACTTTCCCGCTCGGAACGACGCTTCGCGGCGTCGGTAATTTCAAAGGCAAGGTCAGCGGCGAAGGCGAAACATATAGCGTCGAGGGAACGGTCGATTCGCAGGCGCTCGCGGCGGATAACATTTATTTAAAGGCGATCAATGTCGAGGGAACGGTCGCGGGAACGAATGCGAATTACGAGGCAAATGGAAAGGCTGTTGCGGAACTTTTAACTTTCGATGATTTCAGGATCGAGTTTCCGCGCCTTGCAGGAAACGTTCGCGGCACTGGAACCGATTTTCGATGGGTCGGTGAGCTACAAGCGGCGGCGGTGAAGTCGGGTTCGCTAACTTTCGGAAATCTTTTTCTCGCCGATGCGGTCGCGGAAAATAATGACCGCGGCATTGCGGTCAGCGCGCCCATCGGACGCACGCAAAAATTCTCGATAAACGACAATGAATTTGCCGAACTCACCGCCCGGAATTTCAAGTTTGCAACGAAAGACGGAATGTTGAATATTGATGCAACGTCCGCAACGTCGAAATCCTTTACGACGCCGAATTATCGCATTGACGGAATAACCGGCCGCGAAATTTCGGTTGAAAATGCGAACAAACAAACGAGCGTAGATGTCAAAGATCTAACCGCTGAAAGCGCCCAGTTGAAGAGCAACAAAGTGAGCAATCTGCGCGCCCGTTCGTTCGCGTACAAGAATCGTCCCGATGGTACCGATATTAAATTGAGCAGTGTCGCAGCCGCAGAAGTTGATGCAAACGGAACGCATATATCGGGCGTTGAATCGCCGTTGATCGAGATTAATAACAGCGAAGTCGATACGAAGATATATGCGAATGATCTGCGGGTTGCAAAGATCGTCGGAGGCGGTGCGGAATTGGGCAGTTTGAATATAGCTGGCGTGCGGCTGTCGCTGCGCGAGGGACGCGTCGAGGGTTCGTCTAACGACATCGACGCCGGCACGATCGCGTTGCTAAAAACGGAGACGCTTCCCGACGGCGGCAAGGTTGAGAACGTAAAGATCGTCAAGCCTGTTTTCGTTATCGAGCCATCGGGCCGCTATCGCGCGAGTTTCGACATGAGCATCGGCGGCGGCACGGTCGGTTCAATTCCGCTTGGAAACGCAACGGCGGCAGTCGATATCAACAATGACCGGGTCGATCTCCGAAACCTGAATGGCCAAATGATGAACGGCGCGGTCAACGGCAACGCGACCATCGCTTTTAATTCAAAGACGGCATCGAAAATCGATCTGGCATTCGCAAACCTCGATCTTGAAACCGTACTTGCTCTGCAAAGCGGCGCCGTGCTTCCGCTAAAAGGGAAGACGACCGGCAGCGTCGATCTGGCGTTTCAGGGAACCGATCTCAAAACAGCGAGCGGCAAGGTGAAAGCGGATATTAATGCGGACGCGGGATCGGCAAGTGAAGGCTCGATCCCGGTAAACGGCAACGTCGAGTTGACGGCGGCAAATGGGCTGTTCAATGTCGATCTGGCGCAATTCAAAACTGCGAAAAGCGACCTCAAAGCGAGTGGGCAATTCGATCTTCGTGCATCGAATACCGATCTTCAGCTTGCACTGAACTCGACGGACGCGACGGAGATCGAACGAATATTTCGTTCGTTAGATTTTGCTCCGCAAGCAACGGAGACGCTCGATTCGATCCAGGCAAGCATCCCCGGCGACCTTGCATTTTCCGGCAAATTGACCGGACAGGTTAGCGACCCGACATTCGATGGTCGAGCGTCCGTCGGTACATTTGCGATTCGCGGAAAACCCGTTGGCTCGGTTACAACGGCGATCAATGTTTCGCCGTTAGGAGTAAATCTTTCCGATGGAAAATTACATGAATTTGCCGGCGGCAGCGCGACGTTTGAGATCACAGCGCCGCGCGGCGGCACGAACAACACTTCGATCGATGCAAAGCTGACGAGGATAAACACCGGCGATCTTTTAGCTGCGCTGCCGATCGGTTTCTTTGACCGTTTTGGCAGCATTCAGGGACAGACGACGGGTTCGGTCGATCTTGCAGGACTTCCGGATCTCGCGAGCGGTTCGATCGATCTTGTAACCGCAAACGGAAGCATCGTCGAGCAGGCGTTTCAAAATCTACTCGTCAAAGCCGATTTTGATGGCGCCGGGAAAGTAACGCTCGACAGCTCGATGACAGCAAGCGGCGGGACGCTGCGGGCTGACGGAATATACGATACGCAAACGGCCGTTTTCGATCTCGATGTCGAGAGCGAAGCAATTCCGTTGCCGCTTATTGTTGCGGTGCTGCCGCCGATCAGCGGCGTTTCGTCGGTCGCCGGACTGGTCGATATTAAAGGACGAATCAACGGCGACTACGACGATATTTCCACATATAGCGCAAATTTCGGCGGCTCGGCTCGCGGCGTCGTGATCAATGATGAAGAATTTGGAAATGTAACGCTTAAAGGCAGCACAACGAATCAGGTATTTTCGGCCGAGATCATTCCGCTGCTTGACGGCAAACCGCAGCCGATAAATGCAACCTTAAATTTCGGCGATGAAAATTTGCCTTTCCGCGTCGAAAGCGTCTTTGATCAAAGCCCGTTGGGGCCGTTTTTCGCGCTCGTGCCGCAGCTTCGCGGCATCGAGATAAGCGGCAACGGCACGGGAACCGTCCGCTTCGGCGGAAATATTTCGAGCGTCGATAGTGCGGGAACGCGGATATATTCGACGGAAAATCTTACCGGCGACGCGCGGTTCAGCAGCCTTGCCCTGCGTGTCCAGGAGACGCCGCTTGAGGCGACCGAGCCGGTCGTTATACTTTTCAATCCGCGCGAGGTCGTTTTTGAATCCGCTAAATTTGCCGGCGGCGGTTCGAATGTCGTCATCGCCGGTACAAAATCGATATCTGCCGAAGGACGCAATGACCTCTCCGTTATAGGGCGGATCAACCTCGCTTTGCTCAACGTATTTCGCCCTGTGAAAACGAGCGATACGTTTTTTGGCGGCATCGCCGATGTTTCGATACGTTTGACCGGCCCGTCTGCCGATTCGAAACTTTCGGGTTCGGCAGATCTTGAGAACGCGTCGGTTGCGACATTTATCGGGTCTGACAGGTTTACATTCGACCGTTTGAACGGAAAGATTCTATTCGCATCAAATCAGGCGCAGATCGAGAGCATGACCGGTTACCTCGGCGGCGGAAAATTCACGGCGACCGGAGGCGCGTTATTTACCGACGATCTGAATATCGATGCGTATCGCGTTTCGCTTAACGGCAGCAATGTTACGATTCCGTATCCAAAAGATTTCATCACAACGGGCGATGCGGCGATCGAGGTTACGGGCAAACGCATCGGTGCGGAACTTACGACCTTGATCTCCGGAAATATTCGCGCGCGACGCTCGTTGTATTCCAAAGACATCGATCTTGCGACCGTCGTCGGTGGACGCCGCGACGGTTCGCTTTCAACCGGCGGATCATCGCTTTCGGCTCCGCGCCTCGATCTCACCATCGAGGGGCGCAATGCTTTGATCGTCCAGAATAACATTGCCGATCTTACTGCGTCCGTCGCGCTGAGGGTTACGGGAAATGCCGAGAATCCGCAGATCTCCGGACGAATCGTAGCAGACAGCGGGCAGATATTTTTCCGTCGCGAACGATACGATATTCAGCGCGCCGTGCTCGAATTTCCACCGAACACCGATATCGACCCGCGTCTAAGCCTGCAAGCGGAAGCGCAGATCGGCGGCTATCAAGTCTTCGTAAACCTCAACGGCCCGTTGACCGATACCGAGCAATTGAACGCGTCCGTAAGATCGAGTCCGGCGTTACCCCAGGCGGACGTTATCTCACTGATCACGACCGGAAGTTTGTCCAACACCGATTCGGGAATTCCGACCTTGGCGGCGACCGGCATCAATACCGCAGCCGAGGTTTTGACCGATTCGATCATCAACAATCCGGTGCGAAAGGCGACCGATAGATTATTCGGGCTGAATGTTTTTGAGATCGACCCGATCATTTCGGGCGAGCGTGCTAACCCGACAGCGCGGCTCACCGTGGGTCGTCAGATCAACAACAATTTGCGGGTTACGTATTCGACCAATCTTTCGCAGGATCAGAATCAGGTTCTTGCCTTCGAATACCGCGTCTCTAGTAATTTTTCTTTCGTTGCGCAATATGAGCAGCGTTCGCTTTCAAACGTAACGCGGAGCCGCGATAATTTCAGTTTCGGCGTGCGATTCAGGAGGCGTTTCTGATCTCGATGCCGCCTTTTGCCGATCAATTCAGGGGAGCCCACGGAAGTTTTCAATATGTCGGGCAGTCTGTATTTGCCGTTCTACTCACACTCTTTGTCGTCGGCGCGACTTTTGCGCAGGCCGAATTCGAGGGTAAAAAGGTCGATGCGATCCGGTTGATTTTGGACGGAGCGGAGATCGAGGCCGGCACGAATGAAAGTTATTTCGGCATGATCCGCGATGAAGTAGGAACGGCATATTCGACCGTCCGAATTCGCAACGCGATCGACGAGCTATATTCACAAAAAGATATTTTGACGGTTGAGGTAAAGGCCGATCCAGGTCCCGGCGACGCTGTGGAACTAACGTTTGTCATTCGCCGCAAGCCAAAAGCGAAAAGTGTCTCGCTTACTATCGGTAAAAATGCCGATCTAAAAGTTACCGAGCAGGAATTGCTCTTTAAGCTGAATCTGCTCGATCCCGGCGCCGTCGTTACTGAAGAAACGCTTCAGGCGAACGCGAATTCGATACTTGAGTATCTCCGCGAACGCGGTTTCCTTCGTGCCCGCGTCGAATACGAGCAAAAACCGTTGAATGAGCCGAATGAAGTTGGGGTTACATTTACCGTAACACCCGGCGAACCGGCGCGCGTCGAAACGCTCGCCGTCGATGTCGATGGATTTGATTCTGCCGAGGTCAAGAAATCGCTCAAGCTCCAGCCCGGCGAGATTTATAAGCGTGAACTGCTGCAAGGCGATACGGAACGCGTCCGTTCGGCGTTGATTAAGGAAGGATTTTTAGCTCCGACGATCGAAGAATCAACGCCGGTTTACGATGGCGATACGAATACCGTCGGGATCAGGATCTCTGGAAAATCCGGTCCGGTCGTTGAGGTGGACGTAGAATCGGAAAAAGGCAAACTTGGCAGCGGGACGAAGAATCGGCTGCTGCCCGTTTCGCGCGAGGGCACGCTCGATTTCGCTGCGATTATCGAGGGCGACCGGCGGCTGGAAAATTACTATCAGGAGCAAGGCTATTTTTTCGCCGAGGTTACGCCCGTCTGTTCGATCGTTCCGGTAAACGAGAAAAACCCTGACGCGGCAGCAGCTGTCGAGAGCGAAGCACAATGCTCGTCGCTGAGCAGCACCGATCTCGCCGACAAAAAGGCGGTCGTAAAATATAATGTCGATCTTGACCGAAGACTCAAGCTGAACGACATTCGCCTGCAGGGCACCAGCCTATTTACAATTAACGAGATACTGCCCGTGCTTGAATCGCAGCGTGCAAACATTCTAGGCATCATTCCTGTTTTCGGTTATGGACGCGGTTACACAAGCGAAAGAATTCTCGAACAAGACACGGCGACCATTCGTTCGCTGCTTCGTGAACTTGGGTATCGTGACGCGACGGTTCGTTCCAATCGGGGCGTTTCACTAAACGGCGAAGACCTGATAATCACATTCGTTGTCGAACAAGGCGAACCGACGATAATTACCGATGTTGCGATTTCAGGGAATTCAGCGCTCACCGACACCGAACTCAAGGCGCAGCTTCCGGAGCTGGTCGGAAAAAATTTTTCACGGGCAAAGATCAGAAATGGCGAACGCAAGCTGAGGGAATTCTACTCGAAGGCCGGATATTACTACGCGGCGGTCGATTATTCGGTTGACGAATCCGCGCGAACCGATCCCGATGCGAAAAGAACTGTCAAGGTGCTTTATACAATCCGTAACGAGAGCAAACCGGTTTACATTCGGCGAATCCTTATTACCGGAAACGAAAATGCGAAGACCGACAGCATTCGGCGAGCCGTTGTTTTGCGGGAAGGCGAACTTTTAAAGTCAACCGAAATTTACCAGAGCGAACAAAATTTGTATGAGAGCGATGTTTTCAGCCTGGTCGAAATAAAACCGCAGCCCGCGGGCGACCGGCCCGACGGCGCGATCGACGTTGACGTAATCGTAAATGTAACGGAACAGGCACCGAGAATAGCGACATACGGCGGCGGTTTTTCTACCGACGTCGGCGTGAGCGGATTTGTCGATCTGCGCCATTTAAATCTTTTCGGCAAGCTTTGGCAGGGCGGCGTGCGGCTGAGTTACAGCCAACGGCGGCAGATAATTCAACTGGATTTTGTCGATCCGCGCTTTATTCGCGAAAAAGGAAACAGGTTTGCGCCGCTCACCATTTCGGCTCAATATCAACGGGATTCGACCGTTACGCGATTTTTCCGTTCGGCGTTCGACCGCGGCACATTCGGCATTGTCCAGCGTGTAGATGCGAACGGCGTTCCGATCGATGAATTCGGCCAACCCGCTGGCGACCCGACGATAAATCGGCTCTCGCTTTTTGCGGAAACAAACCGCACGTTAAGCCGCAAAAGCCGAAGCGCCGTCTTCTTCCGATATAAATTCGAAGACGTTCGCCTGTTCAATATCCAAAGTCTTTTGATCAGAGATCTGCTTCTGCCGGACTCGAGGATACGCACATCCGGTTTCGGCGTAACTTTTGTCCGGGACACGCGTAAGAACTGTTCTACCCGTTACACGATCCTCGACATTATTGAAAAAGGCGAGTCAACCGATCCGTGTCGCTATAACGCGAGCGACCCGACGCACGGCGACTATCTGACCGCCGAATACAATGTATCGGTGCCAACGCTTGGTGCTAATATAGGCTTTAACAAATTTCAGGCGTCCTACAATTTTTTCCGGACTTTTCCAAAATTTCGAAATACTACGTTCGCCGCTCGCGCGATTCTGGGACTTGCAGGCGTTTTTAAGGAAAACACGCGATTCGGCCCGCCGGATTTTCCGGGATTGGAGAACATATTGCCGATCAGTGAAAGGTTTTTTGCAGGCGGTTCGAACACGCTGCGCGGATTTGAATTCGAATCGGCCGGCCCGCGTATCGTAGTTGCTCCGCAGGGCGATTTTCGAAACAGCAGGGGTGAAATAGTTACTCTCGATCCATTCACGATACCGTTCGGCGGCAACGCCCTTGCAGTCGTAAATCTTGAGGCTCGAATGCCGGTAAGCAATTCGATCCGCCTGGTGCCGTTTTACGATGGTGGCAATGTTTTTCGCCGCGTCGGGGATCTATTCAAGACCCCGACTGTTCCCGTTACCGATTTTTTTCAACGAAATTTGCTGGTCAAATGGTCGCACACCGTCGGGCTCGGCTTTCGTATTAAAACTCCGGTCGGCGGTGAATTCGCGATCGATTACGGTTATCTGCTGAATTCACCGAAATTTTTCATTCCGCAAACCATGGGACCGCCGGCGATATTTCAGCCCTCGCCGGGTAAATTCCATTTCCGCTTTTCGCAGGCTTTTTAATTCAACAATGTCGAGGTTTCGAAACTCGTCTCGTCGATCTCGGAAGTTTTCGGAAGCGTGTAGCCGTTTGCGTCGAAGATCAATTCGCTCGGATCGAGGATGATGGTTTCGGTGCTGCCCTTTCGAAATCGATTGCTCTTTTTATCGAGATACATCGCCCTGTCTGCAGCCTCGATCAGAATGTCCAATGTGTCGCCGTCATCGGGGTAACTCGCCGAACCGATGCTTATTCCGACCGCGGCCTTCGCGCCGTTTTTTAATTCGAGAGCAAAATCTTCGACCGACGCGGCAATGCGATCATGCAAACTCTCGGTATCCGAATCGTCAGCCTCGGGCACGATCGCCACAAATTCGTCACCGCCGTAACGAGCAAGAAAATCGTATTCGCGGAGCTGGCTTTTGATAACGCCGCCGATCGACTTGAGCATTGCGTCACCAACCTTATGTCCCCACGTGTCATTAACGGATTTGAAGCCGTCGAGATCCATAACGACCAACTGAAATCGTTTTTCGCCGCGTTCCGCCCGCATCATTTCTTTTTCGAAATGAAGACGAAGGCTTCGCGAATTCGGCAATCCGGTCATCGGATCGGTGACGGCGTTTGATTCAGCTTCTGCGTGCTGGATAGCGACGCTGATAGCATCCGCCGCGATATGCGAAACGGTTTCGAGCAGGCGAATATGTTCATCCTGAAAACTGGAAAACTTTGACGAATAAAGTGAAATGGCTCCTATAAGCCGGTCATCCGCGACCAATGGCAACGCCGCCATTACTTTGTATTCCGCGGCAACTTCGCTATCGGAAAAACTAAGATCAAGTGCCGGATCGACATTAACGACCGGTTTCCTTTTCTTCAAAACCCAGCCGGTCGCGCCCGTTCCCAACTGTATGACCCGATCGTTGAAAAGAGCTTGATTATGCCCGCCGACAAAATGAGTTTTTGCAAACATTCCCGACGGGTCGATGAGAGAGATAGCAACGGAGTCATACGGAACAAACTCCGAAGTTTTTTCAGCAAACAACTTCAGCGTTTCGTTAAGATCAAGCGACGAGCTGAATTCGCGGGCGAGCGAATACAGCGTGAAAACCTCGCGATTCGCCTGTTTTATCTGCTCCATATAGTCAGGGCTGGAGCTGACTTCAAACGCTCTATTTAATGGTCCTCGGCCATTCGAATATTCTCGATATTGAAGCCCGTTTGCTGCGATTTCGCTTTCGAATTTCTCCAGGTTGGTTAGAAACAGATAGACCAGCCGCGGATCGTATTGCGATCCGGCGCGATCCCGCAAGGAGCGGATCGAATCTTCTCTCG
>JBOGOW010000074.1:0-11715 GCA_050748285.1 Pyrinomonadaceae bacterium | reverse complement strand
TCACGGGATAAATAAATGTTTATATGCCGGCCGCCGGATCGAATTTCGAAACCGACTGCCGGGCTGGAGATAAACTTATAATTTGATCCGAAGCGCGAATTCGATCGTTCGTCCGCCCTGATCGTTGGTTGTCGATGTATCCTGATACACCGTGCCGTTGGTCAATTGGCCCCAACCGTTGCCGAAGGCGGTTACGTTTACAACATCCGCCGCAAATCCGCCAACACGCCATTGAGGGTTGTTGAGGGCATTGAATGCCGATGCGCGAAATTCGATGTTCCGCGTTTCGCCGATCCTGAATTTCTTCGAAAGGCTTAGATCGGTTCTGAAGAATTTCGGGCCATGAACGACCAGATTCGATGAACCGCATTGACCGACATACTCTTGTATGCATCCGTTAAAACCCGCCGGGACGATAGCCCTTCCTGTAAACGGCAGATTTGCGAATGCATTCGAAGTGTTGCTGATAATATCCGCCGGCAAATACGATGCGGTAGCAATTACCGGAGTTCCATTCGAATACGAAACCGATTGGCTATAGTAAACGCCGATCAGTTTCTCAAGTTCCCTGCGATCCAATCCGACAAGATCGACGTTGCCGAAATTGATCGGTGTTCCGCTTTGAAGCTTGATCGAGCCGTTTATTCCCCAGCCGCCGATTAGTGCATCGAGCAGCCCGCCGGCATTGTTGAAGAATGAAGCTCCCTTTCCGAACGGAAGTTCGTAAAGCCAGTTGACCTTGAACGCATGCGTAACGTCGAAAGGCGAAACAGTGTTGTTCAGATTGCGATCGCGAAGCGAACGGAAGTTCGACTGAACGATCGAGCTTGAAGCATAAGCATCTGTAAGCGATTTCGAGAACGTATAACTGCCCTGAACCAGAAGTCCGCGCGAAAGTCTTCGCCTAAATTCGACCTGCAATGCGTTGTACGAAGATTCGGCAGCGTTATCATAGATAAAATTGCCGCCGCCGAGCGTAGTCGGGTTCACATAGAAAAAGTTGATCGGTAAACCCGCCGTCAATGCGTTGTTACGCCGCGCGTTGCTGTTCTCGATTGTTCCCGCGAAAGTTCGCGCGTTGGGATTTATCGGGTTCAGCAAATTTGTCAACGTCGCATTGCGATAGAGCGCCGATGTATATAGCGCCGCGTTTCCGGCATTCGCCGCCGTAACGCCCGAATAATATGCCTGCAATATCGGAAGCGGCGAAGTGCCGGTTCCGGCTCCGAAAAACGCATAGCTGCCGGCGCGGCTGCCGCCTGCGAGATTGTTTGCGGCAAAATTCGCCTGTGCAAGCCGAAACTCGTTAGCAAATCCGTTTTCCGAAACATTGATCTCATCGATGTTATAGAGCCGCCATAAATCGCGTGCGCGGTTGCCGACATAGCGAATCTCGATCGCCATATCTTTGCCCAACTCACGTTGGTAGCCAAAGCTGTACGAATCTACATAACCGCTTTTGATATTCGGGTTGACGACCACTATCGTATCGTTGAAGCTGCCGGTAATTACCGCCGGCGGCGTCGATGGGACTGTCGGCAATGTAACCGACCCGAGATTTTGGAGCAGCGTGCCGACCGGAAGCGTGCCCTGCGATACCAATAACGAGGCATTGTTAAGGATCGCGCCCGGTGCATTTGAAAGTATCGTCAGCGCTACGTTCGTGCCATCGCGAACAAACGACCTAGAAAAACCGCCTCGGAATACGCTCGAACCGTTTGAGCCGAAGATCTTTGCCATCGCTCCTTTGTCGCCAAAACTCGGACTCCAGACAACCCCGAAGCTCGGAGCGAAATTGTTTTTGTCCGCATTGTAAACGGTTGAGCCTATCGGAAGCACCTCAAAAGTCGGAATTTGTCCGGTCAGGGTTCCAGGTTTGAACAGGTTGCCTTCGCCCGAAACTCCGTAAACATCGGAAAAATTCCTTGCATACGAAAAGTTTCCGGTCCGTGTGCTGAACGCGTCCTGCGGCTGCCAGCGAACGCCGAACGAGATTGTTAGATTCGGCCTTGCACGCCATATATCCTGAGCGTAAAGGCCGTATGTTGTCTGCGTACCGGCTTGAAATTGGTCACCCTGTATTTCGTAGGTGCCGTCGTCTTTCAAATACGCCGTGTTCGTATAGGTCGTTACGCGACCGGTCAAAAGGGCATAGAGGCTCTTTGCCTGCGCCAGCTGGGCCGCAGTTGCTCCCGGAAGATTTGCGTTAGCGCCGGAATTTCTAAATGCGGTATCAGCCGCCGTATCCGAAATGTCAACGCCGAATCCGACTTCGGGAACCAGTTGGTTTATCGATGCCGTATCAACTCTGACCCTTTTATATTGGCCGCCGAAGTTGAACGAATGACTTCCTTTCAACCAGGTAACATTGTCCGTAAAGTCTTCCGATGGCGAACTGCGTCGATTGTCGGTCGAACCGCTTCGGCTAAAACCGTCAGCACCGGCGTTGCCGGCCGTAACATTTGTCAATCCGAAGCCGCCGGTGTTGAAGTTAAGGTTGTAAAAGTTTTGATTTGCAAATTGATCTCTCGTCAGCCCGGGTCGAAAGGTCGAGTCGCCGTAAAGACGGGCAAACCGGACTTCATTGATGAGGCTGTTTGTAAAAGAGGAACGAAGAGCAAATGCCTGCGAAAAGCGATCCGAATTCTGACCGCCCGTGTTCGGGAAGCCCGGAAAAGAAGGATCTGCATTATTCAGCAAGTCGGACGGCACATTTCGAAATATCTGCCTATTGAAGACAAATTCGAATGCATGATTCTTTGTCAGATTGACGTCGAACCGCGTCGTCAGAAACGTTCGCTTCTGACTCGTTCTTGAAATAATATTCAGATTCTCGGTGTTTGGATTGCCCGTCGTTGCGGTTACCGTGCCCTGCGAAGTCGATGACCGGATCGCGGACATAAGTGAACCGATTGTCGGATCGACCGTGTTTGGCAATCCAGCCATGCCTGCAAGCGCATACAAATCAACTGAGTTCGCTCCATACCTGAAAATGCCGTTCATCGCATCCTGTGTGAGAAGAGTGCGCGTCCGGTTTATCGATTCGGGGATTCGAAATTCTTCGTAATTTACAAAGAAGAAAGCTTTGTCCTTGCCGCTGCTGAATTTCGGGCCGCCATTGTCGCCAAATAGCGGGAATGGGATCGGGCCGCTTGCATTGCCGCCGTATTGATTTAGCACGATCGGGTTGCGCGGCAGGCCGTTTCGATTATTCCACCAATAATTTGAGTTCAAACCCTGATCGCGGTGCTGCCAAAAAAGCCCACCGTGATAATCATTGTTTCCACGTTTGGTAACGAACTTGATCTGAACGGCACCGTCGCCGCCCGATTCGGCACCGGTCGAGGCGTTCGCTACGGTAACTTCTTCGATCGAGTCAAGGCGCGGCCTTATAAATGTAAAAAAACCGTCGCTCGACTTCAGAAGGTTGTCCTGAACGTCAACGCCGTCGATCGAAATGCTCAAGCTTCCCTTGGGAAGTCCGTTTATCGACGACTGACGCGGACGCCCGACCTGCGTAGTGCCCGGAAGCAGCGTAACCAGATCAAGCGCGTCGCGCGACGTGATCGGCGTTTCGAGGATCGTGCGGCCTGTCAATGTAGTTCCGACCGTTGCCGTCTGCGATTGAATTATATCGCCGCCGCTTGTCACGACGACCGTTTCCTCCGGATTTCCGACGATCAGCGACGTGGTGACCGATGACGGCAATCCCACATCGACCTTTACGTCTTTCGAAACAAAGGTCTGAAAACCGTTTGCAGCTATGGTTACTTCATAGACGCCGGTCGCGACGGACGGAATGTTAAATGTCCCGTTGCCGGCACTCGTTGTTTTGTATGTCTGTCCGGCGTTTCCCTTTACCATAATTGTTGCTCCCGGCACGACCGCACCGTTCGGGTCGCTGACCGTTCCGTTAATCGAACCGGACGTTTGACCAAACGTGATCGCCGTAAAAGCTATTACGATAAGTGAAATAGCAAACAGAAAAATCGTTGTTTTCCTCATATTTCCTCCAAACTTTTTATTTAGAAACGTGATCGGCGGCGGGCTTGTAAAGTGTTCAAAATATTGAACATTTTCGTTTTACCACGCCGTGCTCTCACAGTATTTGTGCAAGAAATATGCCATCGGCAGGGTTTTGTCGAATATCAAAACGAACGTGAAGGTTTTGTAAATGCGGAGGTGTGTGCCGAACAAGTCGGCTATCGGAATTTTTGGATTCTTTTTGATAAAAAGCGCATATCTTCACGGATTCGAGGAAAGCAGATCGACGGAAAATGTCCAAGAAATTGAATCTGGGACAAAACGCATTATTTTGTGTTCGAAATGTTCCAGGACGACCAAAAAAAAACGCAATCGGTTTCATCAATTTTCGAATTGAGATTTCTCAACGAAAGAATTAATTGAATTTATTCCAAAATTGAAGATTTTTCGGAAACGGAAGTTTTACGATTATCGCGTCGCCGATTTTTCCGGCGTAAAAATTCTTTAAACGAGGTACCAATTATGAACCCGATACTTTTATACCGAAAACGACAAAATGCGATTCGTGAATTCAACCGCAGTGCGAATACACCGGCCGTGATGAGCAACAAGCTCGAGGCGCTTCGCGTGCTTGCAAATTCGATCTTGACCGAGGTCGCATCGCTTGAGCAGGATCGCGACATTATGGCAAAGCCGGACATCGATCTATCGGATGAGGTTCAGCGATTTGAAACCAACATAATCAAATGCGCTCTTGTGCGAACCGGCGGCCGCCAGCGGCAGGCCGCTCGCCTTCTGCACATCAAACCGACGACGCTTCACGCAAAAATGAAGCGTTACGGCATTCTTCAGACGGATTCGGACTCGGCAGATTGGGGAAATTTTACCGACGACCTGACTCTGGAAGCTGCAAGCTGAACAGATGACACGCAGAAAAACTGCACATTGCGTCAGGGTTTGTTCATCTGAAATGAATCAAACTAGTGCTTTGTGAGTTAAGTTAATGAATTTTTTTGTGTTATGCGCGTGTGTGAATTTGCGGTTCAGGGTTTTTACAGCGGACTGAAACCGCGCGAACTACTCGAACCAACACGGATGGAACAAAAAGGCGTTCGAATAATTTAGGTTACAAAGAGCGAGTGTGAACGTGTCGAGCGACCGCTAATGCAAAAGCCCGCCAATGCAGAAGCCCGCACGAAGTAAGGGCGATACCAGAATGCTCGCGTCCGCGCGCTCGTTCACACTCGCGCCTGCGGCCCGTAGATGCGCGTATCGCCCTTGCTCACGCGCGGGCTTTTGCAAATCCGCGCTGTGTTGCGTGCATAAAACACTTGACAATGCCTGCAACGCTGTGGTATGGTTACATTCTGCCGGCGCGACCGAAACCTCGATGGCTGATTATTCGGAACACACAGAACTTACTTCTCGCAATGAATTCGACTTTGATGATCGGATCGGCCCGGCATTCCCGCTGTTATGTGTTTCAGGTGTTTCAAACGTTTCATCCGTTTCAGGCGTTTCATTTGTTTCAAACGTTTCACAGAAACACAGATACCCCGCGCAGAAACGAAACACCCGAGCGGTCGGCAGACTGCCTTTGAATTCGTGGTTCAAGGTTTTTACAGCGGAGAATGGAACAAAAAAGCGTTCGAATAATTTAGGTTACAATGCTAGTCTTATGCAGTAATTATTGGACTGCAATAAACACGGGAGGAAATTCGAATATGAAAATGAAGTTATTGCTTGCAACTCTGGTCTTGGCACTTTCGGCAGCGGCATTTTCGCAGGGAAGTTATAAACAGCCGCCGAAGGAAATCATGGATGTGCTGAATTCGACGGCGATCCCGAATACGTCCGTTTCGCCCTCGCGGGACAAGATCGCGATACTTGCACCGCTTCGGTATCCGCCGATCGCCGATCTTGCGCAGCCGATGCTCCGGCTTGCGGGCACTCGCGTGAATCCGAGTACGAATAGCCCACATCTGCAAGGCTACGCAGTCGATTTGAAATTCAAGAATATATCGGATGGAAAAGAAACCATTGTTGCCATTCCGGCAGGTGCGAAGGTGGTTAGTTTCCAATGGGCGCCGGACGGCAAACACGCGGCGTTCGGCAATGTAACACCAACGGGCGTTGAGCTTTGGATCGTAGATACGGCGACCGGACGGGCGACGAAAGTCAAAAACGTGTATGTAAACACGGCCTTTGGCGGTTTTTCCTGGGAAGGCTCGCAATCGATAGCAGCGATGCTTGTCTCCTCGAAACGCGGACCCGCTCCTCCATATCAGAACCTAATACCGACCGAGCCAAACATACAGGAAACTTCTGGGCGAACAGGCGCGGTGCAGACGTTTCAAGACCTGTTGAAATCGCCGAATGACGAAAAGCTTTATGAATATTACGCCACATCGCAGCTTGCGATGATCGACATCGGCGGCAAGGTGCGCGAGATCGGCACTCCCGCGATTTACGCAGATGCCGAATTCTCGCCGGACGGGAAATACATCCTGGCGTCGCGCATTGTTCGTCCGTTTTCGTATCAATATCCGTCGTTTCGCTTCCCGCGAAAAGTCGAGGTTTTGGATCAAAATGCAAAGTTGGTTTACACAGTCGCCGACGTCCCGCTGCAAGACAACCTACCGGTGCAGGGCGTCCAGGTCGGGCCGCGAAGCGTCGCGTGGATTCCGACCGAATCGGCGTCGCTGATGTGGGTCGAGGCGCTTGACGGCGGCGATCCGCGAAAAAAAGTCACGCCGCGCGAAAAGGTGATGCGAATTTCGGCGCCGTTTTCGGGAACCGCGAATGAAATAATGAAGATCGAGAATCGATATCAGGGTCGTGCGTTTGGGGAGAGCGACGGGATGATGATGTATTTCGATTACAATCGCGATACCCAGCGACGAAGAATATTTATCACCGATTATCGCAATCCTGCATCGTCGAAACTCGTTTCCGATTTGAACACGAATGATCGCTACGGCGCGATCGGAAATCCTGTTACAAAAGTTTTGCCTAGTGGCAGCACTGTTATCGAACAAAAAGGGGAAAGCATCTATTTAACCGGCACCGGCGCATCGCCGCAGGGCGATCGGCCCTTCCTTCGCCGGATGAACTTGAAGACATTGCAGACCGAAGAAATTTTTCGTTCTGGAACAGATGAGTACGAATCTTTTGTTTCGCTGCTCGATGAGAATGCGATGAATTTCCTTACGCGAAAAGAATCCGTTTCGGAACCGCCAAATCTTTATCTTCGGCAGGTGTGTCCGGCGGGTCAGATTTGCACCGCTCTCGCGTATCGGCCGATCACTGAATTCAAAGACCCGGCGCCGCAGCTTCGCGGCATCAAGAAGCAACTTGTGCAGTACAAACGTGCGGACGGCGTCGATCTTTCGTTCACGCTCTACACGCCGCCGGGATATAAAGAGGGAACGCGTCTGCCGGCCGTTGTTTGGGCGTATCCGCTTGAGTTCACTAACGCGTCAACGGCGGGGCAGGTTTCCGGCTCGACAAATCGATTTACGCAGATCGGCGGTATTTCTCACCTGTTCTTTTTGCTTCAGGGGTATGCCGTGCTTGATGACGCGACAATGCCAATCGTCGGCGACCCGCTGACCGTGAACGACACATTCGTTAAACAGATCGTCGATTCGGCGAAAGCCGCGATCGACAAAGGCGTCGAAATGGGCGTTGTCGATCCCGATCGTGTCGGCGTCGGCGGGCACAGCTACGGCGCATTTATGACCGCGAATCTCCTCGCGCATTCCGACCTTTTCCGTGCCGGAATCGCCCGCAGTGGCGCTTATAATCGAACGCTTACGCCATTCGGTTTTCAATCGGAACGCCGCACGTTTTGGGAAGCTCCCGAACTGTATGCCAAGGTTTCGCCTTTCTTTTACGCGAATAAGATCAATGAGCCGATACTTTTGACACACGGCGAGGCGGATAATAATCAGGGCACTTTCCCGATTCAGTCCGAACGTCTTTTCGCCGCTATAAGCGGTAATGGCGGCACGGCACGGCTTGTAACCTTGCCGTTCGAAGCCCACGGTTATTCAGCGCGCGAATCGGTGGAACATACTCTTTATGAGATGATCCAATGGTTCGACAAGTATGTGAAGAACGCAAAACCGCGTGAAATGAAATCGCAGGCTGGAAAGTAATTTATGCGGATCGACAGCTGCCGGTGCGAATCTTATTGCAAAATCGTTGCTTCCAGGATCTGATTCGGAGCCTGATCCGACAACATCGGAATACTCTTATCCGCCTCATTGAGTTTTTGAGTAATTAGTTTTCGAGCATCGATTGCGGAGACGGGCCGCGAAAAAAGATAGCCCTGTCCATATTTGCAGCCCAGAATTTTCAAGTGTTCGAGTTGAGCTTTGGTTTCAACTCCTTCGGCAACAACCTCGATATCAAGATTTTCGCCGAGCATTAAAATGGTTTTGACGATCGCGGCGCTCTTCGGGTCGTCCATCTTGTCGATGAACGAGCGGTCGATCTTCAGCCGGTCGAACGGAAAGTTTTGAAGGTAACTAAGGCTCGAATATCCCGTTCCGAAATCATCGGTCGAAAGCGAGACACCTAGATCGTTTAATCCGCTCAGAATGCTCAAGGCTCGTTCGCTGTGTTCCATCACGGTGCTTTCGGTTACCTCGAGTTTTAATTGGCCTGACTCAAGGCCGGTTTTTCTGAGGATATGCTTCACCTGTTTCGTTAATGACGGATGCATCAGCTGTTTGGCCGAAAGGTTTACGCTTACCGATAATTTGGCCGACAGATTCTTTTGCCATTTCGCGATCTGTTTGCAGGATTGCTCCAACACCCAAACCCCGATATCAACGAGCAGTCCGGTTTCCTCGGCAACACCTATGAATTCATCCGGCGTGATAAGTCCGTGCTGCGGATGACGCCATCTGATAAGAGCCTCGAATTCTGAAATGCTGCCTGTGTCGAGCTCAATGATCGGCTGATACAAAACCTCAAATTCATCGCGTTCGATTGCGTGTCGCAGATCCGTTTCGATCTGAAGCAGGTTCATATTGCGAACGTGCATTTCACGGTCGAAGACCTCGTATCGAGCCTTGCCGGCCTCTTTTGCGCGATACATTGCCGAATCGGCATCACGCAGGAAATCTTCCGGCTGCCGCATAATTTCGTCAGAAACGATGATGCCGATGCTGGCAGAAGTGAATACTTCGTAATTGTCGATCTTAAATGGTCTCGAAAGCTTGCGCTGAACTCGTTCTGCGACCTGAATTACAGCTTCGGTTCCGCCGGTGCGATTAAGCAGGATGGTAAACTCATCGCCGCCAAGCCTCGCCACGATATCGCCCGGCCGAACCAAGGCACGCAACCGGTCGGCGATCGCGATCAAAAGGTTATCACCGACGACGTGGCCGAGGCTGTCGTTCACTACTTTAAATCGATCAAGATCGAGAAATAAAACCGCAAAACGCGCATATTCATTCCCATTTGCCCGCTCGACGGCCGAGCGGAGATGGCTCATAAATTCTGCCCGGTTGGACAAACTCGTCAGCGAATCGTGGCGCGCGTAGAAATTGAGTTTTTCCTCGACGTTTTTTTGGTCCTCGATGTCGGTGTTAGTTCCGAACCATTTCACGATGCTGCCCCGTGAATCACGGCTGCATGTCGCTGTCACTTTATGCCATCGATAGACTCCATCATGACGACGAAGCCTGAATTCCGTTTCGTACAGAGCTCCGGTTTTTACCGAACTCTCCCAGCGTCGAATACATTCCGGAAGATCGTCCGGATGAACGATGTTTTGCCAGCCTTCGCCGATTATTTCCAAAGAAGTGCGATTAAAATACGCGAGCGTTCGGGCATTTACGTAGTCAAGCTGCCCGTCCGGTTCGGCAGTCCATACCTGATGAAATATACCTTCGCCAAGCTGACGGTAACGAGTTTCGCTTTCTTTCAGAGCACGTTCGGTTCGTTTGCGTTCAGTAATGTCGCGCCCGATACCTTGAACTCCTGTGGGAATTCCCTGTTCGTAAATCATGCGTGTGCTAAGCTCCAGCGAAACGGTGCGGCCTCCCTTTGCAACAATATCGATTTCATACGTCGTGGAAATGTCCTCGGCTAATTTTTTTTGCGTCATTAAATTTGCTGTTGCCAAAGAATCGGGAGCAACGACATCTGCGATATTCATCGTTAGAGCTTCGTCGCGGGTGTAACCGGTTATGCGTTCGCCGGCGCGGTTGAGCGAAGTGAAAAATCCTTTCAGGTCGTGTGTATATATCAGGTCGTTCGCGTTTTCGAAAAGATCGCGGAATCTGGCTTCGCTTTCCTTTAGTGCTTGCTCCGAGCGTTTGCGTTCGGTTATATCCTGAAGGGTTCCGACCATCTTTATCGGCTTGCCGGTTTGGGCGTCGTAAATTGTCTCAGCCTGTACATGAATAAGACGTTCGGAACCGTCTGGAAGAATAATGCGTGCTTCGAAATCAAGAAACTTATTATCAAGGACGGCTTCGGTGAATTTTTCACTTACAAGCCTTCTGTCATCAGCATGAACGGCGGCATATACGAATGCAGCGGTTACGTCGAATTGTTTCGGTTGATAACCGAAGATACGATAAACCTCGTCAGACCAGCGGACGGCATTTTCGTTCGAATCTTCGACGTTGCGGATCTCTAACTCCCAGCTTCCCAAATGGGTGATCCTTTGTGCCGCCGCTAAATTTGCTTCGCTTTGCCGTAACGCCTCTTGGGCATGTTTGCGTTCGGTTATATCACGAGCGATTCCTTGTACCGCAACGACCGTGTCGCCATTGATTATCGCCGTACTGTTTACTTCAAGCGTCAGCCGCGAGCCGTCTTTGCGAACGCATTCCAGCTCGTACGCAGTTTGCTTCTCGCGACCTTGAATTTTCCGTCCGAGTTGTTCACGAACGAGATCAAGGTTTTCCGGCGCTGCGACTTGCGACATATTTAGCGAAAGCGATTCTTCGCGCGTATATCCAAATATGCGTTCACCTGCCTCATTAATAGAAATGTAATTCCCTTCGAGATCATGAACATAAATAATGTCGTTTGCATTCTCAAAGAGATTTCTGTATCGCTCTTCGTTATTTTTGAGTGCAAGTTCTGTCTGTTTCCGGTCCGTGATATCAAGCATCACGCCCTCGCGGCAGACCACTTCGCCGTCCTCGTTTCGAATCAAACAGCCGCAGTCACGGACCCAATTTATATTTCCGGCAGCGTCAATGATTCGATATTCGTAATCGACGTCTTCACCCGTTTGTGTAGAAATTGTCGTTTGCTGAAATACCCATTCACGGTCGTCTTCGTGGATTACTTTAACGAAAATCTCCGGATCGTTCAGCCAAACATCAAGCGGATAACCGAATTTTTCAAAGGCCGGACTTACATATAACGGCGAATATGGCGGCTTTGAATCGACCGCATAGAAAAGCACCGGAAGATTTTCGATAAAGTTGCGATACTGCTGCCCGGAAAGTCTGGAAACACGAGCGTCTATCGCTGCCAATCGACCGCTGTTCGATTCAGGCGCAGCCATTTCTATTGGTTTGTCGGGTCGGTGGCTCATATCGGAGCTTGGGCGTTCGCAGGCGCGGAATTCTGAGTTAGAACTGTGGTGGTGCGCTAGGGCAGATGGAAATGAAAATCCTTTTGACTGGTAGATTGAGGTGGGACTGAGTAGCAGAAATGGCGATTATTTGGGGGTTGGAATATAGATACGTTCAATAC
>JBOGOW010000073.1:0-11792 GCA_050748285.1 Pyrinomonadaceae bacterium | reverse complement strand
CAGCAACACCACAGGCTCGCCGATCCCGTGAATTTCGTAATACATTTTTAGTCCGTTTACCGGCGCGTAACCAGTAGTTGGTTTTTGCTGACCCAACCCAACTCCCGACATGAGTATTGTAAAAAGGAACATCGAAAAGAAAAAAGCCGTCGTCTTCATATTTGGAACCCAATGCATACTTTTTCTCATTGTTTTGTCTCCTTTGCCCGCGATAACGTCGTGAGCAGCTCTTCTAAATAATTCAAGGTCATAGTAAATCCTTCTTGAAAGCCCATTTCAATCATCCTCTCAAGGCGTTCAAGCGACTCATTGTAAATAGAAATGCTGACCTTTGTCGTTCCGTCCTGCTCGCTGAAATTCAGGTCCCAATCGGAGCCGGGTAATTCGACGTTTTCATCTTTGTCGGCAAAGGTGTTAAAAAATTTAAAATTGGTTTTTGGATTAATGGAAGTGTATTTTTGGACGGCCCAACGCTCGGCACCTTCGGGAGTGACCATTGCATAAAATCTCCGGCCGCCGACCTCGAAATCCATCGCCTTCGTTCGTGACATAAACGGTTTTGGCGCCCACCACTGGTCGAGCAACTCCGCCTTAGTATAGGCGTCCCAGACCAGGTCACGATCTGCGGCAAATTCTTTGGTTATTGAGACCGTCTTTGTCTCTTTGTCAACGATAAAATCCATTTGCATATTATTTTCCTCGATTGAACTTCGTGCTCTTTGTGTCCTAACTCCGTGCCCTTTGTGTTTAAGGCTTGCTAAACACAGAGTCCACAAAGGTAAGACACAAAGACCGCTAAGAAAGCCGCCTAAGACACTTTCTGCTCCTTCATCTTTGCCAGCACTTTGTCAAGCTGACGATACCGGGCTTCCCAGATCTTCCTATACTGTTCCATCCATTCGTCGATCTCTTTCATTTTTTCGATCTCCAGCGAATAGTAGATTTCCCGACCCCGTTGTTCCTGCGTTACAATCTCGCATTCCGTCAGTATCCGCAGATGCTTGGAAACAGCCTGCCGCGTGGTATGAAAATTCTCTGCAATAGCATTCGGCGTCATCGCCTGCAACGCGATCAACGCGATGATCGCCCGCCTCGTCGGGTCGGCTATGGCCTGAAAAATATCTCTCTTCATGACTTCGAAAACGATTATGCAACCAAACAGTTGCATATGTCAAGTGCAACCGAACGGTTTCTTAATCGGGCAAAAAAGCGAATTGTAGAAATGGATTTAGACAGGGTTATAGTGTGCAGAATGCAGTTTTACAATGATAGAGAGCTTTGAAAAACCTTTTGTTTGGCTCCAAAAATGAGAAGGTTTAGTTCTTATTCGTGTATTCGTGGCTATTTTTTGCCACGAATGCACGAATAAAGCCATTAATTTAATGGCTATTAAGTAATTTCAATAGTTTTTCAAAGGTTCCTGATAATCCAATTTGAGAGGCCGCGTCATGTGCGAAGCGGTCACTGGTATCCTCATCTTTCTCATGACTGAGTTCTCAGCATACGTTTTATCTATACACTCATCGTTCGCCGCATAGATCTAAAAACACAAAAAGCTGCCAAAACATTTATTTGACAGCTTCAATCTGGCCGGATATTTGCAATTTCAAATATGAAATTCTATGGCGGAGACGACAGGATTCGAACCTGTGGTACCCTTTTGGAGTACAACGGTTTAGCAAACCGCCGCTTTCAGCCACTCAGCCACGTCTCCGTTCTTTGCGTTTCCGAAGAAAACTTTATCTTCGGGCAAGAATCAATTCTAGCCCTAAGGCAAACTTTGTCAAGGCATTGGGCATCACACTGCCTAACCGGACGTGTCTAAAATCGCTTGACATGATCGCTTTTTGCAAGGAAAATAATTAAGTTGCTCGGAACTACCGCTTAAGAAGCCGGATTCGCGAAAACTTGATGCACCTAATTGGAACCTCGACGCCTGCCGAGGTTCGCGCGAAATTTGTTTTTGCTATAATGGGTTTTATCGAAATCAATATCAAAAAATTTATTGCGTTCGCGGCCGTTGCAGCTTTTATCGTTGTACCGGTTTTGCAAACACGTGCAGCGGCGAGAATTTCTGCTTTTGAAGCAACACCTGGCGGGCTTGGCGTGATAACCGGATACGTCCGCGACCAAGGCGGTAACCCGATCGCCGACGCGACTGTCGCGATCTTCAGAGCCGGAACATCAAAACTTCTCAAACAGGTTTCATCGGCTGCAAACGGCCGATTTATCGCAAAACTTATCCCCGGAAAATATTCGGTACTCGCAGTGGCTCAAGGCTTCAATCCTGTTACATTGCCGAATGTCGAGGTCGGTCAAGCGTCGCAGTTAGAATACGGTTTCAAATTGGAAAAGGCCGGAAGCGGCAATACATTGCCGGAAAAACGCCTCGATCGAAACAATCCGAAATGGAGCGTTCGTTCGTCCGCGATCAGCCGTTCGATCTATCAAAATAATGGGAACGCCGAGGCGGTTGTCGAGGAAACGGCAGCCGAACCCGAACCAACGGATCGCAAATCGAATCGAGACACGCAGTCGGTAGCGGCAACATATTATTCCTCATCCGAACGCGGAAGTTTTCAAGGATTTAATTTCGCGACGCTCATTCCGCTGAAAGAAAATGCCGACGTAATGATCGCGGCACAGACAGGAACCGGCAGCGGTGCACCGCAACGGATCGATACAGAATTGAGATTCAAACCGGTTGAGGATCATTCGATTCGCGTGCGGTCATCGGTCGGAAAGGTTGGATCAATAACCCTGGGCGAGAATACAAAACAACTTGGTCAAATATCGATTCAGGCAACCGACGAATGGCAGGTCGGCGATCGTTTCGTTGTTGTTTACGGTTTTAATTTTTCGCGTTTTATCGGCGGCGGCAGCGATCAATCGCTTAGCCCGAGGCTTGGACTTCAGTTCGACCTCGACGCCAAAACCAGATTCAGAGCGGCCTACACTACGCAAAATGAAGTGCGGTCATGGTCGCGTGCTATCGAGCTTGAAAATGTGCAGATCGCGTTCCGCGAACCCGTTTCGATCGATGATGTTGCATTTGAAAACGGCAAAGCATTAATGAACCGCAGCAGCCGAATGGAATTTGGTATCGAGAGGGTTCTTGACAACAACTCTACTATCGAAGCGAATGTATTTTCCGACGCTGTTTTCGGCAAAGGAGTAAGTTTTATTGCAACTCCGTTCGATTCCAGCGACGGCGCTTTTACTAAATTAGCCGCGAATCAAGAAGGCTCGGCACGCGGAGTTCGGTTCGTTTATTCGCGCCGGCTTGGAAGCCTTTTGAACGCATCTGCCGGCTACAGTTTCGGGCAGGGCCAGCGTGTCTCGCAGGATGCTTTCTCGGAACCGGATGAGTTATTTGTAAATTCATTCTTCCAATCTCTCTTCGGACAGTTGGAAGCAGACCTGAAAACCGGAACAAACATAAAAACGATCTTCAGACTTTCGCCGGAAGCGACCGTCTTCGCAATAGACCCGTTTCAGGGACGTCTTACGATCTACGATCCGGGTCTGAGCGTTTTTGTAACGCAAAATATTCCGACACCAGGGCTACCGTTTCAGGCGCAGGCAATAGTCGATGCCCGCAATTTGCTTGATACGCGAAATGGCATTTTCGGTGAAGACGGCTCGTTTAGATTGAACTCCGGCGGCAAGTCGATTCGCGGTGGAATACTTGTTCGTTTCTAGGATTTAACAAATTTTTATGGTGCACCGCCGGGCATTGCCCGGTTTTTTTGTCTAACGAATTCATACTTACGATTTCCAAATTCTCGGATTTGTATTCGAAAACCTAAATAAAGATAGCTGCTTCGGGAGCTAAACTGTTATCCTAAAACGGAAAACCCCGAAAAGACGGACTGAATTTGCGGCCGTTTTGGATTAACCGTCGCAGCGACAATTGGAACAAGTATTGCGTTAAATTTCTTCGGAGATGTGTGCCTTGTTGAATGAAAGGTAAGGTATTTACAAGTTGGAGCCTGATTTGGCTGGTCGTGACCGCATTATTCGTGGCCGGCGGTGCGCTGAATCTGGCACAGCGCTCGGTGCAGCAGCTTCCGCCGGTTGACGGCGTGCTGTGGGTCGAAAAGGCCGACGGCATCTATGCAGATAAGGTCATCGCCGGAATGGCCGCATCGCGTGCCGGTATATCGAAAGGCGACAAACTTCTATCGATCAGCCTTGACGCCGAAACCTACGACGAGGTCGTTTCAACAGCCGATGTTCCGATGTATCTCGAGGCCGCAGGGGTCGGCGGTTCGCTGAGTTATTACTATCAACGGCCCTCGTATTCTTTCACCAATAATTTTTATTACGCCGATCTAAAAAGCATCGACACGCTTCCGCGTTGGACGCCATCGATAGTGTTTCTGACATTCGTCGGCTTGATATGGCTTGGCGTCGGGCTTTTCGTGCTTTTCAAACAAGGCAGCCGTTCGCCGTTTGTTTTGCATTTTGCAACGGTTTGTTTGGCGGCTTTTGTTTTCCACGTTTATAGGTCGCTCGGGCACGGGCAGGATTTTGATCTTGGCATCCAACTTTTGGATGATGCGGCATTCGCATTTTTCGTACCGCTATTCGTGCATTTTTGCCTTCGGTATCCGGTGCAGAGCGCCGTTTTTGCGAAGAAACGCTGGAAAACGACCGCGCTCTATCTCCCTGCCGGGTTACTTACCTTAGGTGTTTTCGCTGCAACGCTTGGCCAATTGATTCCTATCGAAGCGATAGCAAGTGCTGACCGAAATTTCGTTGCATCTTACGGCGTTTTTGCGTTTCTGAATAAGGCGCTGCTCTTTCATTTTGTCGGCGGTGTAACTATCGGCGCGACGGTTCTTGTTTGGCGATTTCTGAGCAATAAGCAGGCTCTTGTGCGACAGCGTTTGAAATGGGCTTTGTGGGGTACGATCGTTTCGATAGTTCCGATCCTCGCAGTTCAGATCGCTCGCCAGTTTGTCTATCTTCCGGACGATATGCTGACGGTAGCGATCTCGACATTGCCACTTGCATTGATACCGCTGAGCTTCGGTCATTCGGTGGTTCGCTATCGCTTGATGGACGTGGACGTGGTCGTAAAACGTGCGGCTGTTTATGCGATGACGACCGTTGCGATCGCAATGATGATCGGCGTGGTGGCGTTGATTTTGGTACTGCTGCTCGGAGTTGATGCAAATCTTTCAACCACGGAAAAGGTGCTTCGTGCTCTGATAGCGATCATCGCAATGGCGGCGATCGTGATGCTCGGCGAACCCCTGAAGAATTTCCTGCAGGAACGCGCAAATAGATTTTTTTATGGAGAGCGCTACGATCTGCGGCAGGGGCTTTTGGATTTCGGGCGAACGCTTTCTGCAACAACGGCAATGGAACCGCTGCTCGACGGGCTGATCGAAAGGCTAAAGCAGGTGCTCGACGTCGAGAAGGTCGCCGTATTCGTTCAGGACGATAAATCGCCTGAAAATTTCATCACCGCACGTTCGAACGGGCTTAGCGAGGAATTCAAAATACCGGCGGATTTTCGCGATATGATCCGCCAAAAATCGGCTGAAAAAGGCGTTGTTCGGGTCGATGAGATCGAGCAAGCCGATGGCGAACTTAGTTCGAACGGCAATGGTTCTTCGTCGCCGGTGCGACAGGAACTTCATTATTTCGTCCCGTGCGTGGTTCGAAGCAAGATCGTTGCCGTGATAGGTCTTGGGCGTGCCGGCGATGGTTCGCTCCTTTCGTCGGAAGATCTTCAAATCTTGCGAACCGTTTCCGGCTACATTGCAGTTGCCATCGAAAACAGCCGTCTTTATTCCGAACAGCAGCAGCAGACCGAAGAGCTGGCTCTGTTGAAAGAATTCAATGAATCGATTGTCGAATCGGTAAATGTCGGGCTTCTCGCGGTTGACGAAAGCGGGTTGATCACGCGCTGCAATTCGACCTTTGAAGATTTGATGGGCAGGTCGCGCGATGAAACGGTTGGCAAACTCGTCGAGGATATTTTCGACGAAAGTTTTGCATTCAATCTGGCAAATATACTCGGAAGCACGCGTTGGCATCTGACCGAGATTCGCAATGCTTATAAGCTCCACACCTACGACGCATTGGGGAATTCGCTGATCCTGAATGTGGCGATAGCACCGTTGCGTTCGATCTCAAATTCGCAAACCGGCGCGATCGTTGTGCTTGAAAATGTAACGTCGCGCGTCAAGCTTGAGGAAACGCTTCAGCAGAGCGAAAAACTTTCGAGCATCGGCCTGCTAGCCGCCGGTGTCGCACACGAGGTGAACACGCCTTTGACCGGCGTTTCGAGCTATACGCAGATGCTCTTGGGAATGGTTCCCGAAACCGATCCGAAACACGCACTGCTCCAAAAGATGCAGCGGCAGACCGACCGCGCGACGAACATCGTGGGAAATCTCTTAAATTTTTCACGCACCGGAACTGCGATCGAATCGGCAGAGATAGACGTAAACATTCTGCTTGACGACACTCTGCAGCTCCTTGAACCTCAGCTTCGCAAATCGAATGTCGGGATCGACCGCGAATATTCTGACATTCCGCTTAGAATTTTTGGAAACGGCGGCAAGCTTCAACAGGTTTTCACAAACCTGATCTTGAATGCGCGTGACGCGATGATAAGCGGCGGCACGATCACGCTTACAACTTTATATACACCGAAGAATGAAGTTTTGATAACGGTTTCCGATAGCGGTGAAGGCATTCCAAAGGAAAACCTCGGCAAGATATTCGACCCGTTCTTTACAACAAAAGGCGTCGGTAACGGCACTGGGCTTGGCCTTGCGGTAACCTACGGCATCGTTCAGGAACACGGCGGCACCATCGAAGCCGCAAGCGACCAGAACGGCACGATATTTTCGATCATATTTCCGGCCTTTGACGCGACCTTAAAACGTGCAGTCAGTTAGCTAACTGCACTCGCATTCCTCAAAACTCGTGCCCCGAATATTGCAACTCCAAGGGCGGCGGCCATCAGGATCGACGCGACGACGAACGTGCGGTTCACGGTCATGTTGTCGATCTTGTTGAGCGAATTATTCAATAATAATCCGCCGATCAAAGGGCCGACTGCGCGGGCCAGGCTTGCTCCGGACTGCATTAGCCCGAGCCGCGAACCCTGTTCATTTTCTGCACTGATCTTTGACGCCAGACTTGTAAGCGCAGGCGACGCCATCGCGTTTCCGAGCGATAGAACCGCGCAGCAAACAAGCAAGGCGGCCAGTCCGCCAACCATTGGACCGACAAACGGGATCGCAAGCAAACTCGCCGACATCATAAAACATCCGACCGCCGCAAGACTTGCCTCGCCAAATCGGCGAACAAAAATGCCGAACAGAACGCCTTGACCGATAATCGACATCAGACCGACAAACGCAAACAGATAACCGTTCTGCTCCGCGTTATAGCCGAATCGGAAAGCGGTATATAGAACGAACGCATAGGTCATTATCGAGAACGACGTAATCAGAAGAAAATAGATCAGATTGACCGTGCCGAATTCTTTTTCCTTTAAGGCATTTATCATCACATCCCAACGCCGCGTTTTCACCGAGTCCGTTCTACGATTTTCAGGTGTCAACGATTCGGGCAGGATGAAATACAGCGCGGTTGCATTTAATAATGAAAGCACGGCAGCAAAATAGAATGGAACGTGAACGCCGTATTTGCTAAGGATTCCCGCGATTGCAGGCCCTAAAATAAACCCGAGCCCGAAGGCTGCTCCAAAAAGCCCCATGCCTTTTGCGCGGTTCTCGCGCGTAGTTACATCGGCAATGTAGGCTTGCGCCGTCGAGATATTCGCACCCGTTATTCCGCTGATAATCCTGCCGAGAAATACGAGCATCAAAGTATTCGCTAATCCCACGACCGAATAGCCGACAGCCGACCCGAGCAAACTGATGAAAAGGATCGGCCTTCGCCCGTATTTATCCGAGAGCCTTCCCAAAACCGGTGCGAAGATGAACTGCATCAGCGAATAGACCGCAAAGAGCATCCCGATCTCTAACGGCGAAGCGTTGAACGGGTCGGTCTCCGCGTAGAAAGGCAGGATCGGTATCACCATCCCGAAACCGATCAGATCGATAAATACCGTTACAAAAATTATTATCAGCGGCGGCGTGAAAAACCGGTCGCCCGATACCTTAACGGCGGCGGTTTTGTTTTCGTCCTGCGGGTGAGATTTCATCTTCCGTTTTTAGAGTGCGGCAGCTAATGTTGTAAAATATTTCAAATAAAACGATAGCATCTAATTTGCAGCTACAAAAGAATGGTAAATAAATACACGAATATCGCATTTTTTATTTTGGTTTCTGTCTGTTCTGTATTCGGCAATTTGAATGCTGGAATATTGAAGACGGACCAACGGAACGCAGTCAAGCATCAAACCGCAGATTCGGTTTCGGCGATCAACTATGTCATTTCGATGCCCAAACCCGCGACGCATCTTCTTGAGGTCGAAATGTCGTTTGACGTGAAAACGACTGTAAGCTCGGTCGATCTTAAAATGCCGGTGTGGACGCCTGGGAGTTATTTGATCCGCGAATATGCGAGGCATGTGCAGGATTTCTCCTCGAAAAATGCGAATGGCATTTCATTAAAATGGCAGAAAATAAATAAAAACACATGGCGCATCGAAACAAATGGCCGCGGCAAGGTCCTCGTTTCATACAAAGTGTATGCGAATGAGCTGACGGTGCGCACGAACGAACTAAACGATGGGCACGCTTTCTGGAACAATGCTGCGTTGCTGCTATTTCCCGCCGGCCAGCTTAGTTCGCCTGCAACCGTTTCGGTGAATCCATTTGGAAATTGGAAGGTCGCGACCGGACTGTCTGCCATTAGCGGAAAGCAGAACACGTTTCGCTCGCCGAATTTTGATGTACTATACGATTCGCCGTTCGAGGTAAGCGATTTCAAAGAGACAACATTCAATGTGCGCAACGTTCCGCACAGGATCGTTGTTACCGGCGACGGAAACTTTGATCTCAAAAAGATTGCGGTTGATACTGCCAAGATCGTCGAGGAAGGTGCAAAGATCTTCGGCGAGCTGCCGATGGATAACTACTTATTTATCCTCAATTTACGCGGCGGAGGCGGGCTTGAGCATCTGAATTCGACCGCTCTGCAGTTCCCGCAATTCGGGTTTAAGCCGCAGGCTTCGTATATGCGTTTCCTGTCGCTCGTTGCCCATGAATATTTTCACCTTTGGAATGTCAAGCGCATCAGGCCGGACGCACTCGGGCCGTTCGATTACGAGAATGAAAATTACACAAAACTGCTCTGGGTCGCCGAGGGCATAACGTCTTATTACGAAAGCCTTCTCCTGCATCGTGCAGGATTTACCACAGACAACGGATTTTTGAATTCCAAAGCGAGTATGATCCGCGACCTGCAAAATCGCCAAGGTCGTTTTGAAACGAGCCTCGAAGATGCGAGCTTTGACGCATGGATCAAGGGCTACCGACCGGATGAAAATGCGATCAATAACCAAATTTCCTATTACGACAAGGGTGAGATCGTCGGCATGATGCTCGATATAGAGATACGGACTAAGTCAGCCGGGAAAGGAACGCTCGACGATGTAATGCGCATTCTCTATAACGACTATTACAAGAAGGGCAAAAATTTCACACCCGCCGATTTTCAGACCGCTGCTGAAAAAATTGCGGGTTCATCGCTGGACGATTTTTTCTCACAATACGTTCGCGGTAAGGCGGAGCTCGATTATGACAAGATCGTCAGCGGCATCGGACTTCGGCTTGCGCGATTCGAACCGAATAAAGAAAAGGCATACATCGGCGCCAACACCGCCGAAGAAAATGGCCGGCTGATGATCCGCACGATTCCTGCCGGAACGCCTGCTTACGAACAAGGTTTGAATACGGGCGATCAGATAGTTGCGATCGACGGTAATCGTGCGAGTCAGACATTTCTCCAGTCGTATGTAGGCGAAAAAAAACCGGGCGACAAGGTGACTATTACCGTCTTTCGTTTCGATCGATTAAAAGAATTCAGCATCACGCTCGGTGCCGATACACGCGTGGATTTTCAATTCGAAACGTTGGAAAATCCGACCGAACTGCAGCGGCGCTTATACCGCGAATATCTCGGCAGAGAATTATAATTTTTGATGAATAGCCGTCATTCAATTTTAATGTTGTTCGTCGTCGTGATCGCATTTGCCGGTTGTCAAAAACCGAATAATGTCGATTCAAGCGGCCCGCCGACATCGCTCGCCGAAGTTCCGGCCGTGCGTCTCAATTATCGTTATGAGGCAGACGTGCCGCCGCCGACCGAGCCTGCGAAGGCTCCGGATGATGAACGAAATGCGGCGATCTCAGCTGATTTTGATCAGAGGAGACAGGATGAGATTCTTGACCGTACGCTTGTCTCGCCGGACGCCAAACGGATCGTCGCCGTTTATCGACGCCAGACCGATCTTACATCGGAATTCAGGCTTGATATGTATTCGGCTGAGGGAAATCTGCTGCGAAAAATGACCGCCGATCAAATGGCGGTGCATTTTCCTGACACGATTCGTTGGTCGCCCGATTCTGCAAATGTAGCGTTTGTCGCGATGCTGCGCGGTTTTCAACAGGAACCGTTAACCGCCGCAACGCCGCCCGAACTTCTCTCAAATACGGCGAACTCGAATGCGGTCGATCCTGAGCAAAATGCCGCCGCTGATTCGAATGCAAATGCAAATGTCGAAACGCCTGTCGGTGAACCGACGCCGCTTGCACCTGCCGGAATTTTGACCTTTCGCACCGAGCAGATTTATATCTCGAATTCGGAAGGCGAGGGCGTAAAGCCGATCACTCAGAATGACGGGTTGATATATTTTTATTACACTTGGGCGCCGGATAGTTCGGGGCTTGCGGCGCTTGCGGCTACACAGCGTGAATGGCAGTATCTTCAGTTTCAAGCCGAGACTCGCGGCGAAATATATGTACCGGTCGGCAGGCCGCGAATGGTCGAAAAGAATGGACGCGAACGGCGTTTAGACGACGCTCTGACGGCGGTGCACCCTGTTTGGTCGCCGGATTCGTCCAAGATCGCGTGTGGTTATGACAAGCAGATCAGAGTTTACGACGCCGGTGTGCTCAATCCGACGCAGGCGGCGATTCCGCTGCGCAACCAATTGCTGATATCATCGCAAGCGTTCGACCGCGATCAACAGCAGAAGCTGAATGCCGAAAACGGTCAGACTGAAGCTGTCGCGCAAACGAACGAATCGAATACCGCGACGACGCTACCCGATGAACGAACGCTTGTGTCGTTTAACCCGATAGTTTCGCTTGCGTGGACGTCCGACGATCTTTTGTATTTTCAAACCGCATTCGTTAAGCGTATGAAAAAAGAAGCGGACAGTGTGATGAGTTTTCCGCGTTGGCACCGCCTTGTGTTTTCACCTCAGCCGGAGCAAGGAAAATAATTTATGAACGAAAAAACCGTCGATGAAGTTTACGCAGCGAATGCAGCGATTCGCGAGAAATTGAGATCTGTCGTTGAACCGCTTGACGAAAACAAACTGAACAATAAACCGGAAGGCGAAAAATGGTCGGTCGGAGATATCGTCGAACATCTCTCAATGGTCGAGGGTTCGATAGTTCGCGTTTGCGGCAAATTGCTCGCGAAAGCCGAAAACGAAAATCGAATGGGCGACGGACTGATCAGAACTTCGGATAATTTTGCCGAAAAAGGCGTCGAAGTCGCCACGGTCAAAGTTGAAGCTCCTGAGTTTGTTCGGCCGACCGGCGGAAGGCCGATCGCCGATTCGT
>JBOGOW010000072.1:0-11908 GCA_050748285.1 Pyrinomonadaceae bacterium | reverse complement strand
GCCATAGAGCAACATGTAAACGAGTGCGCTCGTCAAAGCCCAGGCAAAGAGTCGGATGGCGAGATTAACCGCAATATTGTCGGCATACTTCTTGTCCGGCTGCAAGCCCAACCCGAGCATCGAGGAGGGGGCCAAAACTTGATAAATAGTCAACCCGAGCACCGCAACCATACCCAACATAGCCGCGACTGGCGGCTTGAAATCTACCGGAAGCTCGTCAGCAGTCGTTCCTTCGATGGCGATCTGGCTGTGCGTATAACTATAACCAAAGTAAACGACGAGGCCGATCGCCATCCAGTCGATCAGACGGATCCAGGTATCGAGCGGCAGGCTGTTCATCAGGAAAGCCGCAGAGATCACTGTGGCGAGCGGGATGAACGGCGAGAGGGGTACTTTGAACGGGCGGTGTAGCGCCGGATTTGAGGATCGCAAAATAATGATGCCTGTTCCGACGATCACGAATGCAAAGAGCGTCCCGATACTGACAAGTTCACCAAGCAAACTAATGGGCACAAAACCGGCTAGTATCGCAACGATAGTTCCGGTGATCGCCGTTGTAATGTGCGGAGTGCGGTATTTCGGATGGATCTTAGCGGCCCACCCTGGCAGCAGACCATCCTTCGACATCGAATAGAAAACACGCGGCTGACCCATCGTCATAACGACCATCGTCGAACTCAACCCAAGAACTGCTCCGACCTTAATGATCGTCGGAAAGACAGCGAGGATCGTCCCCATTGTCGTGCCTTGTGCTTTTTGAAGTGCGGCGTCGATAGCGACCGCGATCGGAGCGGCCGCGTTAGTCAATTCTTTGTAATCTACGAGTCCGACCATTATGCCGGACACCAAAATATACAAAACTGTACAGACGGCGAGCGACCCCATAATGCCAATGGGCATATCACGCTGAGGATTTTTGGCTTCCTGAGCGGCCGTCGAAACAGCGTCAAACCCAATATACGCAAAAAATATCACCGCCGCACCGGTAATAACGCCGCTGATTCCAAATGGAATAAATGGGTTACAGCCCTGAAGGCCAGGAGGACATCCTTGATTTGTTATATTGTCGGGAGCAACATAACCTATACCGGCGACGATAAAGAGGACGACGACTAACACCTTAATGATGACGATGATCGAATTGAAGCTCGCACTCTCTTTGATACCGCGGATCAAGAGCAACGTCACGGCGACGGCTATCAGTACGCCCGGCACGTTGATCACGCCGTGAGTTATTGTGCCATCAGCGAGTGTTATCGGATCAAAAGGGCCTTTGCTCAATGAGAGAGGATAATTTATCCCGAGCGTATCTCGAAACAAACTGACCACATAGCCCGACCATCCGACCGCGACGGTTGCCGCACCGAATGCGTATTCGAGGATCAAATCCCAGCCGATGATCCATGCGACAAACTCCCCCAGCGTGCCATAACCATACGCGTATGCAGAACCTGAGATCGGTACGCTGGCCGCAAATTCCGAGTAACATAGTGCCGCAAAAGCACTGACGATACCGGCGATTATCATCGAAATGATAACGGCCGGCCCCGCATGTTTACCGGCCGCCTGACCGGTCAGAACAAATATTCCGGTACCGATGATCGCGCCGACGCCAAGCATCGTCAGATCCAATGCACTCAAAGTTTTCCTGAGCGTGTGTTCGCCCGTTTCGGACGCTTCGGCGATGATCTTCGAAATTGGTTTAGTTGCGAAAAGTGACATTAGAAATCCTCCCAAATTTTAATGAAAGCCATTATATTCCGAAATATTAGATCTTTCTTTCCTGAACTCTCAATCTGGTATTGAGTTGCAGAAGCCTCACTGTTGCTCGTGCCTTTGGTGTTAAGCCGGTAATATAACCATTTTCGATCTCGAAATTATCATCCCAAACATCGGTTCGCGGGTTAAAAAGCGGCACAATTTCACTTGTCTCAGGATCGACTGAAGCAATATCGCTTCCCTTGTTTTTATTGTAAATGGTGCAAGCCAGCGCTAGATTTTCCTCACTTGTCGGACCCGTGTGCTTTTCGGCGATAATATGGTCAATCTGATGTCTTGCAAAACAAACTTCTTCTGAAATACGACAATATTCGCAGGCAGCATGGGCACGTTCATAGACTAAATTTCGCAAACCCGTCGCGATATAGCTTGCGCTCATTTTCTCAATTGTGCCGACGCTTTAGCTTTAGCAATACGGACAAGATGTTCGATAAATTCATAGCCTGCCCACTGATTTTCTTCGGTCTCACTTAGCACTTCGCGCCGATTTTTTTCCAACAATTCGTCGATCTTGATTTGTAGATCTTCTGAAGGTCGTAAATCTAACGTCTCTTTTGGCGACGGCAATCCTGCCAAAAACTCCAATACATCTGCAACATTCTTGTAACCGATCGAAGAACTTGCCCGAAATTCCCGCAATCCGGCTTCAAAGATTTGTGGTAAATCTTGTTTGTTTGAATTCAAACTGACTGCCAAATTTTCCGGTAAATCAATTGTCAACTGCATAATCTTTCTACCTCTTAATACTCTTCCAAATAAAATAAACAGGAACGCCGGTCAGCACGATAAGCAAGCCCGGCCATGTCGCGGTCGTTTGATAAACGAACAGGACAACGAGTATAACTGCCGCACCGATGCAATATAGCGCCGGAATGAACGGATAACCAAATGCCTTATACGGTCGCTCGGCATCGGGTTGTTTCACGCGGAGCACAAAAATCCCGATGATCGTCAGAATATAAAAGATCAACGCGGCGGAAATGACGTAGGTCAAAAGGTCGCCGTAAAGGTTTCCGTATGTGCCGTCGGCCTTTACCGTTCGCGGCAAAACATAGAATGACGCCCAGATTCCCTGAATGACAAGGCCCCACGCCGGAACGTGAAATTTGTTCAACTCACCCGACGACTTAAAGAACAATCCGTCTTTCGACATTGCGTAATACGCACGCGCGCCTGCAAGGATCAGGCCGTTATTACAGCCGAAAGTAGAAACGATAAATGCGACGGCCATTATAACAGCACCGGCTCCTGGAAAAATAACCTCGGCGGTTGCTGAAGCAACGCGGTCGCTCGTTACGGTTTGGATTGCCTCGAACGGCAGCGTAACAAGATACGAAACGTTTGCCAAAAGATAAAGTAAAATCACGCCGCCGGCGCCAAAGAACAGTGCCAACGGGATATTGCGTTTCGGGTCTTTCACCTCGCCCGCCGTAAAAGTGATGTTGTTCCACGCATCGGATGAAAAAAGCGAATTGGTTTGAGCGACGCAAATACCGACAAAAAGGCCGAATGGCAGGGCGGCGGTCAGTCCATGGCCGACATCCTGCAAATTTCCGCGAACCGTCCACATATCGCCAAAGTTTGCTGCGGCTACTTCCGGATGGGAGATCAGGCCGACGAGTACGCCAAGGACGATCAACGCGATCAGCGTAGCGGTTTTTGCAAAGGTAAACGTATTTTGGATCAGCTTGCCCAGCTTTAGGCCGCGCGTGTTCATCCACGTGAGCAACGCGATCATCAAAACACCGACAAGCTGTGCGGTCGAAAGCGAAAACGCGTAGCTGGATGAACCGATTCGAAACGGTTCTATCAGGTAATTTGTTTCAGAGATCCAAGGGATCAGAATGCCCGAATATCTTCCGAACCCGACCGCAACCGCAGCGATCGTAGCGGTTTGAATTACAAGGAAAAGCGTCCAGCCGTAAAGAAATCCCCAAAACGGCGAATACGCTTCGCGGAGATATACGTATTGACCGCCCGCCCGCGGCATCATTGCGGCCAGTTCTCCGTATGAAAGCGCGCCGACGATTGTAAGAAATCCGGTTATCAGCCAAACGACAAGCAGCCAGCCGGGTGAACCGACCTGCCGGGCGATGTCCGCCGAAACGATATAAATGCCCGACCCGATCATCGACCCCGCGACGATCATCGTCGAATCGAGCAGGCCGAGCCCGCGAATAAATCCTTCTTTTGTTTCTTGTCCGTTATCAGCAACGTCTGCTGCCATAGTTTTCCCCGTTCAGAACAAAAATTTGTTTGCCTTTTGAGTGCCGCGTGCCGCCTTTTGGAAGAGCGATAGATTTTGGCTCGGCGGCGATGGCGAGAATTTCGTTGGTGCTATTATACTTTTATTGCAAATTCTGTCGAGTGTTTTATGGCGTTTTTCCTGGTTTTAGGCCGCTTTGCCGCAAAATAGTCCAATTTTTGCTCTCAGCGACGCGAAAATCGAAGCCAGTTACCCAATTTTTTACATCAGTGACCAGAGTATTTATCATTAAGCATTTGCCGATCAACGCTCTGCGACACCGAAAGGGAACTCAGCAATATTGCATCGATAACCGAATGGTTGCACATGCCCGTTATCGCGCCCATGATGGCGCCGATAAACGCGATGAAAAAAATAGGAGACATGCCGCAGGACGAATTTCGAAAAGTCGTGCATTCGCGATTCTTTTTCCTGGAATCAAATCTATTGCGCTAGAATTTACAAATATGATTCAACCGATCGAAGCAGTAATTGATGAACATGGCAATATTCAGCCGATCCAGGACATGCGTTTTCCGCAGGGCCGTCGTGCATTGGTGACGATACTTGATGAAAAACCGGTCACGGTCATCTCTGAAACCGCGCTTCTCAGCGAAGACGCTTTGGCCGAAGATTGGAATCGAGAGGAGGAAGATGAGGCGTGGTCATACCTTCAACCGGCGCAATAGTATTGGTTCGTTTCCCTTTTTCTGATCTTTCCCAATCAAACTGCGCCCGGCAGTCGTACTGGCAGATTCCGGGCGCAATGATTGGGTTTTATGTCAGATCACGAGCCACCCATACGCCGATCCAATTGCTGTTGAAATTGCAACCAGTGATTTGGCCGACGGTTCGCTTCGCAAGATCAGCTACGCGCGTCCTGGCAAACTTTTCACCGCAAACTCCGGTATTATGACCAACCAAATAGGAACATTGAAATCCGAAAAGCAACAAGAAATTATTGGAGCGATAATTGCATTGCTCGAAAAGACCGTCATTTAGCTCCTCGTCTTGAATCGACATTTCTAAATCTATGTCTAAAAAATCTGGAGACATGCCGGCGGACGAATTTCGGAAATACGGTTACGAAATTGTCGATTGGATAGCCGATTATTTCGAGAATATCGAAAAGCATCCCGTGCTGTCTCAGATCGAGCCGGGTTCGCTTGCCGGCGCGCTGCCGCTTGCCGCTCCCGAAATCGGAGAAGATTTCGGCGCGGTGCTGGCCGATATGGATAAACTTATTCTTCCCGCCGTTACGCATTGGAATCATCCGAATTTTCACGGGCTGTTTTCGACATCTACATCTTCCGTGGGTGTTTTCGGCGAGATGTTCGCTGCGGCTTTCGATATGAAAGCGATGCTCTGGCGAACCTCGCCGGCATCGACAGAGCTCGAGGACGTCGTGCTCGATTGGCTGCGGCAGATGCTCGGATTGCCCGATGAATTCGAAGGGATCATTTACGACACGGCTTCCGTTTCGACGATGCACGCAATCGCGGCGGCACGCGAACGGGCGAATCTGAAAATACGCGATCTCGGAATGAGCGGCCGCGATGATTTGCCTTTATTGCGCGTTTATTGTTCGGAGCATGTTCATTCGTCGATAGATAAATCGTGCATCACGCTCGGCCTTGGCACGCGGAGTTTGCGAAAGATCGAATGCAACGAGCGGTTTGAGATGATCGCCGAAAAGTTGGTAGATGCAATTGAAGAAGATATCGAAGCGGGATTTGTTCCGCTTTGCGTCATTCCGACGATCGGCACGACATCGACATCGAGCATCGATCCGGTCGATGCGATCGCGGATATTTGTGAAAAGTACGGAATATGGCTGCATGTCGATACGGCCTACGCCGGCCCGGCGTCGATCATTCCTGAAATGCGTGAGCTGTTCAAAGGTTGGGAACGCGCTGATTCAATAGTCGTGAATCCGCACAAATGGCTTTTTACGCCGTTCGACCTTTCGGTGCTTTATTGCCGTGACCTTGATGAACTCAAAAAAGCGTTCTCGCTTGTAGCCGAATATCTGAAAACCAGCGATCAGCAAACGGTGAAAAACGGAATGGATTATGGCATACAGCTTGGCCGCCGCTTTCGAGCGCTTAAACTTTGGTTCGTCATCCGCTATTTTGGCCGCGAAGGTTTGATCGCACGTCTCCGTGAACATTGCCGCCTCGCACGCCTTTTCGCCTCATGGGTCGAAGAATCGCCCGATTTCGAATTGATGGCGCCGGTGCCTTTCGCGCTCGTCTGCTTCCGCGCCTGTCCGAAAAGTGTCAGTAGCCCGCACGTAAGTAAGGGCTCTGCTAATGACCTAGACAGTTTAAATGAACAGATCATGAACGAAATCAACGCATCAGGCGAAGCATACCTTTCGCATACAAAACTCGACGGCAAATTCACGCTCCGCCTCTCGGTCGGCAGTATCCGCGTCGAAGAACGGCATCTGCAAAAGGTTTGGGGTCTTCTAAACCGGCAGGTGTTCGGGGGCGTGTCAGTAGCCCGCACGTGAGTAAGGGCTCTCTCGATTACAAGACTTGTTCGTGGCACACGACAAATGAAACACGACTATATCGAATTCCAAGAACGCTCAGTTGCCAAAGGCTTTCTGATCACTTTTAGGTGCCATGGCACGGATATGTTTCATCGTGAAAAGAACCCTTACTTACGTGCGGGCTACGGACACGGCGGGCTTCTGCAAAGAGGAGCGCTTATTTTTTGACGACCGGCGCGATGTTGTTTGCTTTTAGCGAATTGCCGGTGGCGCGTTGGAGGTCGGCGATGGTTTTGTTTAGTTCGGTTTGGGCGCGGAGCTCGTTGCTGCGGGCCGCGGTTAGCGCGGTTTGGCGGTCGAGCACGCGATAGACATCGGACTGTCCGGCATCGAGCTTTCGGCGTTCGGATTCGTATTGCTTTTCCGAATTTTCGCGCGAAATAGACGCAAACCGCAGACGCGATTCCGCCGTCCGCATCGCCTGCAGGGCGTTTCGCACATCGACCTGTATCGTCTGTTCGAGCGCCCGCCGCTGCGTGTCGAGCCGATCGCCTTCGACCAGCGATTTTCCATATTGCGCACGCGATGTGCGGTCGCCGAAAAGCGGCAGAGTAAACTGTATTCCGACTCGATACGTCGGATACAAATTTCGGAAAATTCCGCGATACGGATTGCCCGTCAGGAGCGCGAGGTTCGCCATCTGCTGCTGGCATGCGGGCGAGGTCGGGTTCTGTGAACACGCAGTTGGAAATGTCGGGTTGAAATTCGGGTTCTGGCTGCCGCCGATTCCTGCCGAATTGTAACTCGCGATCAGATCGATCTGCGGCTTGCGGAGCGAATTGTAATATCGCCGGTCAACGTCGTTTATGTCCTTCTGAATTTTGTTCAATTCAAGCTCGGGCCGATTGGCGATCGCGGCGTCGGTCGCAAGCTCGATGGTCGTTCGCGGAACATCGAGATCGACATTTTCGACCGGCATTATCGCTTTTGACCATAGCTCTTCGCGGCGGTTCGGCGAGATCAAATTCTTTAGCGCATTCTCGGCGACGTTCACTAAATTCAGCGCATCGTAAACCGCGCTTTCGTAATTCGCAACCTGTGTTTCGGCGGCGATCACGTCTATCGGTGCAAGCTGGCCTTCATCGACGAGGCGGCGGTTGTGTTCAAGCTGCTCCTTCGCATCACGAACGGCGTCGCGCTGAACCTGCAGATTGCGAAGCGTGTAAGCAAGATCCCAATACGCCTTTTCGACGGCGACCACGATATCGATTGAACGCTGGCGAAACTGCGAATCGGTAAGCGAGAGATTCCGCTTGGCGATCTCGATCGTCCGCCGCTGCGGGTCGATGGCGCGTCCGCGAAACAGCGGCTGCGTAACGCTGAAACCGAGGCTTGCATTCAACTGCGGGCTGAGGATCGAGATCGGGTTGTCGGTCGTAAGCCGCTGATTATTAAACGACGCCGCGACCTGCGTTCCGAAATTCGGCAGATAACTCGAAAGCGTCGCGTTGCCGAGCAACGTCCCTTGAGTCGTCGTCTGGTTCGAGCTGAATATGCTTACGTTCGGCACAGTCGAACGGTCGTAATACGTCTGCCCCGTGAAACGCGGTTCGTAAACGCCGCGTGCTGCTTTTAGATCGAGCTCGGCGATGAGCACATTCTTCCGCGAAACCTCGATGTCGTTATTATTTTCGAGCGCCATCAGAATCGCCTCGCTCAGCATCAGCGTTTTTTGATCGGCAAGATCGACGCCGACGCGCGTCAGTTCGGGCAGGCTGCGATCCGTCGATCTGTAATCGGGCGCGATCGGCGGTATCGGATTCACCTTGTCCGGAGTCGTGCCGTTTTTGTCCGCGGCGAACGGCGTCGGCGACGAGACCGGCGAAGGAGGATCTTGCGCGACTACTGCTCCGCAAAACAGCAGAGTAGCCAATATAAAAATGTAAAAACGCGAACTCATAAAATACCGATTAGTTCTTGCCAAAAAGCGAACTCGTCGCCGCTGTAAATCTTCGACGAATTCCGCCGAAAAGCCATTCCGAAAAACGCGATACGTATTGAAAAAGCTTCATCTCCGAAAGGTCGTCGAATAGCGAATAAAAAACCGGAACCGCAAGCAGCGTAAGCAGCAGACAGAGGCTTTGACCGCCGACGACCAGCACGCCGATCGAGCGGTTCGTGCCCGAACCCGCACCCGAAGAAAGCACAAGCGGGATCATTCCCGCAACGAGCGCGATGGTCGTCATCAAAATAGGCCGCAGTCGGTCGCGGTTCGCCTGTATGATGGCGTCGTAGCGCGAAAGCCCCTGCGAACGCAAATTGTTCGTATGATCGATCTGCAGGATCGCGTTCTTTTTCACAACGCCGAACAGCAACAACAGACCGAGCCCCGAAAAGATATTTACAGTAAGGCCAGTCGCCAAAAGACTGACAATTCCGAACGGTATCGAGAGCGGCAGCGTGAGCAGGATCGTCACCGGATGAATAAAAGATTCAAACTGCGCCGCCAACACGATATACATAAAAATGAACGACAAAACTATAGCCAACGCGAAGTAATAGAGCGACTTGCCAAGCTCTTTCGATTGGCCGACGTAACCGGTTTTGTAGTTCGATGGAATATCAAGCTCCTGAACGTATGCGTCGATCGCGGATGTGATGCTCGTCGCCGAACCGCCCGGTTTTGTGTTTGCAAGCAGCGTTACCTGCCGCTGTCGATTCAGGCGATCGACCGAACTCGGCCCCGTTCCTTCCGATGTTTTTACGACGCGGTCAAGTGTCACCCAGCCGAGTTTTGCGGACGGCACGATCATCCTATTTAGCCCCTCAAGACTCGTGCGAAACGGATTGATCGCGCGAACGCGAACTTCATACTGATCCGTGCCTTCGTTGAATGTCGTCGCTTCCTGACCCGCTACAAGCGTGTTCAACGCCTGCGAAACATCGCCGACTCGAACGCCGAGATCGGCCGCCGTGTCGCGGTCAACGGTCAACTGCACCTCAGGTTTGCCGCTGATCAATGTCGAATCGACATCAACCGCATCCGGTATCGTTTTCATTTTCTCAATAATTTTTTCGGAGTATTCTTCGAGCTTTTTGAGGTCGGGGCCGCCGATCAAAAACTGAACATTCGCATTTCGAAAACCGCCGCCCGAAAACGCCGCTACCTGCTGAACGGCCGTTCTTAATTCCGATGGAAAATTCTTCAACAGATCGCGTGCGTCGGCCATCATCAGTTCCTGCGATTTTGGACGCTTTTTGATGTCGCTCAGTTTTACAAAGATCGAGCCGGCGTTTACCACCTGCGATTGGCCGCCGCCGACCGTTACGAGCGTGTCGGTAACGCCATTCATTTTTCGAATGTCGCCGGCAATGCGTTCAAGCACCTGCGCGGTCGCGCTGAGGCTGTAGCCTTCGGGCGCGCGAACCGAGACCTCGAACTGCGATTGGTCGTCAACCGGCAGAAAATTTTTGCCGACGAACATAAAAAGCGGAACGATGCTGATAAATACGACTCCGACCAGAAGAAGTATCACCCAGCGATGCGTCATCGAAAACCTCAGCATCCACGCATAAACGCCATCGACGTGCCGGAACCAGCCGGTGTATTTCGAGGTCTTTTCTTCTTCCTTGCGTCGGCTAAGCTTTTCGCGCGCAAGCATGCCGTCACCCTCGATATCGACAAGCAGCGCGTCTTCTTTTTTCTCCTTCGGTTTTTTCTTATGCGGCTTAATTAGCCGAGCCGCGAGCATCGGCGTCAGTGTAAACGAAACAAGCAAAGAGATGCCGACCGCGAACGACGCAGTCAGGCCAAAGCTGGACATAAACCTTCCGACGATTCCGGCCATAAAGCCGATCGGTACAAAAACCGCCATCAGTGAAAGCGTTGTTGCGAGCACCGCCAAGCCGATCTCACGCGTTCCTTCGACCGCCGCCTGGAACGGGTCCATTCCTTTTTCTTCGACAAATCGATAGATGTTTTCGAGCACGACGATCGCGTCGTCGATAACGATGCCGACCATCAATGTCAACGCCAGCATCGTGATCGAATTCAGCGTGTATCCCATCGCATAGACGAGCGCGAATGTCGAAATGATCGAGGTCGGAATCGCCAGGGCCGCGATGAAGGTCGAGCGAAAACTCCAAAGGAACAGGAACACGACTATTGAAGCGAGGATAGACCCGAGTATCAAATGCTCTTCGATCGCGCGAAGCGAATTCTCAATAAAGATCGAGTTATCGCCGATAATGCGAATCTCGTAGCCTTTCGGCAGCGTCGGCTCGATGTCTTTTAAGCGCGATTTTATCTCGTGCGCGACCGCGACGGTGTTTTGGCCGGACTGTTTTGAAACGATGAGCGTAACGGCCGGCTGCCCATTCAAACGCGCCTCGGAACGCACCTCTTCGGCGCCGTCTTCCGTGCGGCCGAGGTCTTTGATCTGTACTTGATAAGTGCCGCGCGTTGCAACGACGACGTCATCAAAATCCTCCGGTTTTCTTATCTTGCCAAGCGTGCGAACACTGGTTTCCGTTTGACCGCTGTCTATGCGGCCGCTCGGAAACTCGACGTTCTGGATACGCAATGCGTTTGAAACTTCTGCCGCAGTAACGTTATACGCACGCATCTTGTCCGGATCGACCCAGACGTTTATCTGTCGTTCCTGACCGCCGATAATCGTGATTTGGCCGACGCCATCGACCGATTCGATGCGTTCCTTTATCTTGTCTTTCGCAGTTTGCGTTACGTCGCGTAAATTGGTCGGCGCTGAAACGACGACCCGCAAAACGGGCGCCGCATCGGAATCAAGTTTCTGTACTGTCGGCTGTTCCGCCGTATCCGGCAAATTCGGGATTGCACTCTGGACGCGGTTTTCAACCTCTTGCGCCGCGACGTTTACGTCTTTTTCCAAAACGAACTGAACAAATACCTGCGAGATTCCCTCGATAGAGGTCGAACGAAGTTCGTCGATACCGCTGACCGTGTTTACCGCTTCTTCGATCTTTTCGGTGATCTCTGTTTCGATCTCCTGCGGCGAAGCGCCCGGATTTCGAACCGTAACTGTTATCGTCGGAAAATCGACCTTCGGAAACAGATCGACGCCCAAACTCAAAAACGAAAATGCGCCGACAACGACGAGCGAAAGTATCAACATCGTCGCAAACACCGGTCGTTTTACACAAATTTCAGCTAACCACTGCATAAATACTTAGTTCAAAGTTCAGCGTTCAGAGTTCAGGGTTTCCGAACAAACTTACTTCCTCTGAGGCCCGATGTCGCGAGGTAACGCATAAACCCGCCGATCAACTTGCCGGTCTCCTGCAACTTCCCGTAAACCAGATCGAATCTCTCCTGAGAGATGTAGTGCTCGTCTAACGCGACGTAAAGC
>JBOGOW010000071.1:0-12022 GCA_050748285.1 Pyrinomonadaceae bacterium | reverse complement strand
TGTTTGATCTCGGCAAGGACGGTTAGAAAATCGTTCGGCGATGACTGATAATCCCACGGCGTGCGGATAACGACCATTTCGAAATCGCTCCAACTACGATTAGTTTGCCTCCAGGAAAGCGTTGCTGCTTCGCATCCAAGTTCCGCTAGCGGGGCGACAGCAAGATCGTCGTCCGCGACATAACTGCCGAGGTCGTCCATCGATAGAAAGCAAATCTGCCTCATTGCGCCGTCGTGCTGGACTAACAATTTGTCGTTCACAGAATTCATTAAAATCGAGATGCACGTATCGCCCTTCTTACGCGCGGGCTTCTGCATTCGGGCGGCTGCCCGGTTTAACGGCCGTACCGCCGGCCTTGCACATCGGGCAATCTTCGGGAGAATAAGACGGCACATCGATATTCGTTAGCGCGATGCGCGGGACGCCGACGTCTGCATTGCCGTTCGAGCGGTCAACGATCGATGCGGCGCCGACGACCTTTCCTCCGGCCGCGGTCAGAGCGTGGATGCATTCGCGGGTCGAGCCGCCGGTCGTAATCACGTCTTCGACAACGACGATCTTTTCGCCGGGCTTTATCTTAAAACCGCGACGAAGCATCATCGCCCCGTCCTGCCGTTCGGTCCAGAGAAATCGAAGGTTCAGGGCTTGTGCGACTGCGTAACCGATCACGAGACCGCCGATCGCAGGCGATGCTATCGCGTCAACATTCTGATTTACGAATTTTTCCGCGATCAGCCGCCCGTAACCCGAAGCGTCCGATGGAAATTGCAGCGCGAGCGCGCATTGCAAATAATTTGGACTGTGCAGGCCGCTCGATAATTCGAAGTGTCCTTCGAGAAACGCGTCGCAATACTTAAAATGTTCGAGGATGGAACCCATATTCTTATTTTACCGCTCCCATATTTACCGTTAGAATAAACACAAGATGCCGCCGTTTCCAAATCTTGTGTCCGAATCCGTGCTCGTCAGCGATGCGATCAGATATCTGCAGGCTGTCGGCGGAAGTGCCTCGGCCGTGCGGATTGTTGACCGCGTAATGAAGATTCGCAGGCCCGAACCTTCACTCGCGCGGCTTCTCGTCGCAGACCTTGTCGAACAAGATTCGCGCCTGTCCATCTACGATGATCTCGTCGAACTCGCCGATAACCGGCACGATCATCTGGAACTAGAACACGCCGATTTTGTCGTTTTCGATGTTGAAACCACCGGTGCGAAAGCGCCGCCGTGCCGCATTACGGAGATAGGCGCGTATCGCGTTCGCAACGGCAAGATCACCGAAGAATTTCAAACGCTGCTGAATCCGGGAATGCCGATACCGCCGTTCATCATTGCGCTAACCGGCATTGACGATGCGATGGTCGCCGGTGCTGCAAAGTTTGAAGAAGTTGCGGACGAACTGATGCGATTTATCGGCGATTCTGTTCTGGTCGCGCACAACGCACCGTTCGATCTCGGTTTTTTGAATTACGAGATCGGTCGTGTTTACAAAGATTATCGGCTCGGCAATCCGTCGCTTTGCACCGTTCAGCTTTCGCGCGGAATGATCTCAGAGATCGAGAATCACAAGTTGAAAACGGTCGCGAATTATTATTCGATCGATCTTGTAAATCATCACCGAGCCGGCGACGACGCGCATGCAACGGCACGCATCCTCGTAAATCTTTTGAAAGAAATGAACACCGCCGGCGTTACGACATTAGGTTCAGCAAGACGCCTGAAACGAAAAAAACCGTATGCCAGAGAACGCACGAATGCAGCCTGAGAACCAGCAGAATTTGGAAATCCGCCCGACGCCGCGCGGTGAGATGGGGCTTTTTCCGCTCGATACATTCGCATACGAATTTCCGGGAAACGAAATTTGGATCGATTTCGAGATACCGGAATTTACCGCCATCTGTCCCTTTTCCGATTTCCCCGATTTCGGCATTATCAGATTGAAATACGTCCCAAACGAACGCTGCATCGAACTAAAAAGCCTGAAGCTTTATATCAATTCATTCCGCGAGGTGAAGATCTTTCACGAACACGTAATAAATGTGATCCTTGAAGATTTCGTCGCCGCATGCGACCCGCTAAAAGCCGAGATCGAAGGCGATTTTAACGTCCGCGGGAACATCAAGACAAAAGTCCGCGCAAGCTATTACAAAAGTTAGCTTTTTGCCCGCTAATCGACGCGAATAACGCTAATATTTTCTGATATGGCAGAGCTTATTTATAAAGACGAGAGTTTTAAAATAATAGGCGCGTGTTTTGAAGTCTATAACAAAAAGGGATTTGGATTTACTGAACCTGTCTATCAGGAATGTCTGCAGATAGAATTTGAACTACAAGGCATTCCTTTCGTTGCTCAACCTGAAGTCCAATTAGATTACAAGGGCAGATTACTTTCGCAGTTTATTAAACCGGATTTTATCTGTTTAGGCAAAATAATACTTGAGATCAAAGCCGTTTCGATTATCAAAGATGCACACCGCGCTCAGACGATCAATTACCTGAATGCCCTCAACTTTGAGTTGGCACTGCTCGTAAATTTCGGTGAGTTTCCAAAACTTAGCTATGAAAGATTAGCCAATACTAAGCACCGCGATCCAAGAACCGCAATTCGAGACGAGACGAGATCGTGGTTCCCCGAAACAGATTAAGAATTTATTATTAGCGTTATTCGCGTCGATTCGCGGGCAAAAATTTAATGAACCGTGGCGGACATTACTTTTGGGTGGGAATTTGTGTGGCGGTCGCAGGCTCTTTCAACCAGCCGCGTTATCTCGACGCCAAGCGCATCTTCGTCGGCGGTATCGGCGTTTGTAATTTCAGAGACTATAAGGAATTTGGATTTTTCGAGCAGGTTTTGCTCGCGAAATGAGAGTTTCTTTTCGCGGCTGAGGAAGGTCAGTTTTTTTAAAACGTCGGCGGCTTCAAAAACATCGCCCGATTGCAGCTGTGTAGCAAAACATTTCGAGCGCGTCTTCCAATCGCACGAAATAGCTTCGAAATCGGCGGAAAGTTTATTGATCAATTTCTTGCATTGGATCGAGCTGATTATCGGGCGAATGCCGATATTATCGGCGTTGGCAAGTGGAACGAATATCAAAGAATTATCATTTAGAACGCGAAGCGAATAGACCTCCATCGAATTTTCACCAATCGTTCTTTTCTCGATCTGTTCGACCATGCAAACGCCCTGGCTCGGATATGCGACTTTCTGCCCAACCTGTAAATTCATAGGTGTCATTCTCCAGAAAACGCTGAGAAAAAAGCGGTGGTGAAAGTCCGGCTGCGATCAATTTCTCTCGACGAATTGTTCTTCAATGTTAATAAAGTATAACACAGCTTCACGAACATAGGAAAGAAAACACAGGATTCGCGGCTGATTCGATCTCCAACGACTGGAGCGGTGAACGTCTCGTTCACCCGACGAGCTTTAGCGAGGCCGATGTTTTATGGGCGACTTTCGTAACAAGTATTTTTCGCACTAGGTGCTCACGGTCAACGGGACGTTGAGCGCTCCAGTCTCATTTCGCGGCTTTTTCCTTTCGTTACTCAGCGGGAAACTCGATGGAGAATACGGAACCTTCGGTGAGGCGTGAGCGGACGCTGACGTCGCCGCCGTGGAGACGTGCCAAGTGTTTAACGATTGCGAGGCCGAGACCGGTGCCGCCAACCTCGCGCGCGCGGCTGCGGTCTGCACGATAGAAGCGCTCGAATACGCGGTGCTGATGCTCAGGCAGAATGCCTTCGCCGGTGTCAGAAACCGTGAGAACGTCGGAGTCGCTTTCGGGATGGAGTTCGATGGTTACCAAGCCGTCGGGTCGATTGAATTTGATCGCGTTATCTATAAGGTTCGTCAACATCTGTTCAACGCGTGCGGCATCCGCAAAGATGGTCGCGTTGGCCGGAATGCGATGTTCGAGTTTGACGCATCGTTCGGCAGCCTTAGACCCGAGGCTTGCAAAAATCTCATCGACAATGTTCGCTATTCGAATATTTCGTTTGTCTATCGATACATTGCCGCTTTCGATCATCGAGAGTTCGAGAATATCGGCGATTAGCATGTGCATTCGCTCGGCATTGCGTCGAATGACATTCAAAAAACGACGGTTGTTGTCTCGATCGTCGATCGCCCCGTCTTCGAGAGTTTCGACAAACGCGAGGATCGAGGTCAGCGGCGTACGCAGCTCGTGAGAGATATTTGAAAGAAATTCTTGACGCACGCGTTCGAGCCGCTCAACGCGCGTGATGTCGTAGAAAACCGCAATTGCCTGCGGTTCGCCGGCTAGCGTGATCGGCGAGATATGAACGTCGTAATTCCGCGTGTCGCTGCCGACGAGTTCGAGATGAAATTCCGTCGTCTCATTTTTATCGAGCGCATTTACGACCGCCGCGTGGAGTTCTACATCGCGAATGACTTCGGTCAGGCGGCGGCCTTCGATGCCGCCTATTCCGCGCCCGAAAATTTCGTGTGCGGCGGTATTTGCAGCGACAATCCGCGTCCCGCGATCGATTAGCAACACAGATTCACGCGATGCATTCAGGATCGCTTCCAAAAGGCTCGCGCCGTCCGCGACCGGAGTTTCGATCTGGTTTGTTGCAATCATTTGAAGCTTGTAAATCTGTAACCTACGCCGACGACCGTTTCGATGCAGGTGCCGCATTCGTCCATTTTTTGCCTGAGCCGGCGGATGTGAACGTCTAGCGTCCGCGTGTCGCCAAAATAGCTGTAGCCCCAAACATTATCGAGCAACTGCTGACGCGTCGCAACGCGGCCGCTGTTTTTGATCAGATGTTCGAGCAGTGCAAATTCCTTGCGTGTGAGTTTTACGTCGCGTCCGTCGCAGGTAAGGCGAATGTCTTCAAAATCGACTTTTATACGCGGATCTTGATATTTCGGAGAGGTGTCTTTTTCGCTTCGCCGCAGGACGGCGCGAACTCGCGCGATCACTTCCTTAACGGAAAACGGTTTGACAATATAATCATCGGCGCCAGTATCAAGGCCGGTGATCTTATCGGTTTCGGCAGCCTTTGCTGTGAGCATTATCACCGGAGTTCGCTCGGTGAGAGTTTCGCGGCGAAGCCTGCGGCAAAGTTCCATCCCGCTCATTCCCGGCAGCATCAGGTCTAGAATTATCAGCGAAGGCGTTGTCTTTTCGTCGAGCGCGATCCGCAGACCTTTCTCGCCGGATTCAGCGATCGTCGTTCGAAATCCTTCGCGGCGAAAGTTGTAATGCAAACTTTCGGCTATATCCGCATCATCCTCGATGATCAAAATACTTTCTTTCATAAACGTTTCGCGTTTTCCCGAATTGTATTCAAAAACCCAACAGTTTGCGAAAGTTTATGCCGGAAACCTTACGGCGGTATTAACGCAAAGTTAACGAAATGTTAATTGTTTAGGAGGATTAGCCACAAAAGCCACAAAGTTCACAAAAAAAGTCTTTGAAAGAATTTATTCGTGAAATTTTGGAATTATGGCAAATTTTCTTTTTTGCAAATTTTGTGCCTTTTGTGGCGAATGATTATTTCATCTCGTCGCGTGGTCGAATCACGGTTTCAAGGCTGCCGGTGCCAAAGGCTATTTGGCTCCATTTTTTTATATCGAGATCGATAATTGCGAGCGCGGCGGTCGGCATCGGTTCGACAGTTTTGGTTAGAAAGCCTATGAAGCCTTCCATGCCAGGATTGTGCCCGACGAGCATTACGCATTGAAGGTCGTCATCCAAATTCGACGCCACATATAAAAGCGATTGCGGGCTAGCCTCGTAGATGCGGTCGTCGAAACTGAGCGGTGCATTCAGGCCGCCGTTTTCCTTTACCAGCGTCGCCGTCTGTTCGGCACGCTTTGCCGGAGACGAAACGATGGCATCAGGAATGAGGCCGCGCTCCGCCATTAGTTCGCCCATGAATGGAGCAGCAACAACACCGCGCGAATTCAGAGGGCGATCAAAATCTGCAAGATTCGAATCGCCCCAACTAGACTTTGCATGTCTGAGAAGCAGAAGTCTTTTCATCGGTTTACGCGATTTTACGCGCAGGCGCCTAGAATCGGCAAACGTGATTGAAACAACTTTATCTTGTTCGCGTAATAAGTTCTTGCTAAACTAAGCAATCGTAATGTTTGTTTTTTATCGGCGAATAGTAACAAGCGAGAATTTACGCCGCGTTTTCGCGCTGGCGTTCTTGTTTTTTCTTCTCGCCGAATGGGGATCGCACGGCGTCATCTTCGCCCACGCTTCGTCGTCCGAAGGACAGGCGTTCTCAGCTAAAGAAACCGGCCACGAAGACCCCTGCAAGACCCTGATCCAATGTACCGACGGCAAACGCCAGAATCAGCAGGTGCCCAATCTCGGACACGACGCGTCGCAGCATAATGCTTTCTTTGATCGGCTTTCCAACCTTATGCTGCGCAAGAGCCTGTATAAAGAGCCGCAGTTGACGCGTGAACGTGTCAGCGGTCTTTTCCGACCCGTTAGTCCTCCATTTCACCCGCCCGAAATCTCGTAATTTGAGCAGAAATACGTGCAGACAAAATGTCTGCATTCCATAACGCATTTCGATGCGCTTTTTTAAATTGCTCCGGCCGTTCAGGCCGAAAAAAATTACGAGGTTTAAATCATGAATAAAATTATTGTTATAGCGATTATTGTTTTGATCGCAAGCATTGAAAGTTTCGCCCAAAGTACGGGCAGGATCAGCGGCAAGGTTGTTTTTGGCGGCGACAAATCGCCGCTTCACGACGTGTCGATTCGAATTCCGGAATTGAATAAAACCACATCGACCGATGACGACGGAAATTATTCTCTCGCGAATATCGCTCCCGGAAAATATACGATCGTCGCACATCAGGAAGGCTTTGCCGATTCGAAAAAGACGATAACGGTCACCGCAAATGGCGCCGCGACCGCCGATTTCGAAATGAACATCACAGGCGTGAACGAACAGGTAACTGTAACCGGCAGCGGCAGCGAGGAAACGGCGTTTGAATCGATCGCGACCGTAAGCACGGTTGATTCGACTCAGATAGTTTCGCGGGCTGCGGTCGGGCTCGGCGATGTTTTGGCAAACGAGGCCGGTGTTGCAAAACGCTCTTCCGGGCCGGGAACGAGCCGTCCGGTAATTCGCGGTTTTGACGGCGACCGCGTTCTTGTTTCTACCGACGGCGTCAGCGTTGGGTCGCTTGCGTCGCAGTCCGGCGACCATTCGGAACCGGTCGATACGCTCTCGGTCGAGCGGATCGAAGTGGTGAAAGGCCCGGCGACGCTGCTTTATGGCAGCAACGCTATCGGCGGCGTGGTGAATGCTATCAGCGGTCATGACGAGGGATCTCACCCCGGACTTCGCGGATATTTATCGGGGATCGGCGGAACTAATAACGCACAAGGGGCGCTGAGCGGCGGTGTGGAATACGGCGTCAAAAATTGGATGTTCTGGGGAAATGCGACCGCCCAGCGAACCGGCAACTACAAGGCCGGCGGCGATTTTGGAAAGGTCATCAATACCTTCACGCGTAACGCGACCGGCGGCGGCGGTTTCGGTTATTTCGGCGGAAAGGCTTTTTTTACAACAAATTACTCTTACTACCAAAACGAATACGGCATACCGTTAGATTTTCGCGAAGTCGATCCCGAAGATCGGAGCATCAAGCTGCATCGCAACGACTTGAAATTCAATTTCGGCGTGAAAGATACCGGCTGGTTCGTAACCGATATGAAATTCACGATCGACGTCAGCCGCTATCAGCATCAGGAGATCGCAGATGAAACGGTCGGCACGACTTTCCGGAACAACGTCTTTTCGTATCGCGGTATGTTCGAGCAGAAAAAGATCGGCAGCTTTAGCGGGCGGTTCGGCTTTCAGGGATTTCACCGCGATTTTTCGACCGTCGGTCTTGAAACGCTGATCGACGGGCCGGTCGCGCAAGGCTCGTTCGCCGTGTTCGGTTTGGAGGAATTCAAGTTCGAACGCGTTTCGCTTCAATTCGGCGGTCGTGTCGAGAACAACCGATACAAGCCCGTCAATCCTGATCTGCCCGAACGCGATTTCACCGGTTTTTCGGGAGCGGCAGGAGCACGTTTCGATCTTTGGAAAGGCGGAGCGTTCGTTGCGAATTATTCGCACGGTTTTCGCGCACCGGCGCTCGAAGAGCTTTACAACAACGGCCCGCACGACGGCACGCTTGCCTTCGAGATCGGCAATGTCGATCTGCGGCCCGAGATCAGCAATGGAATCGATCTTTCGCTTCGTCATCAAACTGCGAAACTAAAAGCCGAGGCAAATTTCTATTATTACGCGTTCAAGAATTTCGTCTTTCTCGCTCCGGTCGATGATTTTGATAAAGACAGCGGTTTCCCGTTCGCGTTTTATCTTCAGGGCGACAGCCGCTTTTTTGGGACCGAGCTTAGTCTCGATGTCGCGGCTCACAAATATGTCAACATTTTGGCAGGGCTCGATTACGTCAATGCCGAGTTGAAAGACGGTCGCGCTCTGCCGCGCATTTCACCGCTGCGGGCGCGTATCGGCCTGGATATTCACTCGGGCAATTTGAGCATTCGTCCCGAATTCGTCGCTGTTGATAAGCAGGATCGCGTCTTCGATTTCGAATCGCCGACCGCCGGTTACGGAACCGCGAATGTCATCGGCACATACACGATACCGCGCCAGCACGTCGCACATATTTTCTCGGTGAACGCGTACAACCTGAACAACAAGCTCTATTTCAATCACATCTCGTTCATCAAAGACATCTCCCCCGAAATCGGCCGCGGTGTTCGATTGAGTTACACGGTTCGGTTTTTCTAGTTGCAGATGCCCGAACTTGAAAGAGCGGGGGCAAGCCCGCCTTCCTGACTGCGTGATTTGTTAAATCCTGACGCTACCCGAACATTAGGGATTTGAAGCGGGAACAAGGCAAGTTAAAACAAGTCAAGTCGGGAAGGCGGGCTTGCCCCCGCAAGTTGTCGGGCAGAAATGCAAGTGTGAACGAGCGCTCATCCTCTAATTAATAGTCAAGTCGAGAGAGTTGCATTACTTATGTGCGGGCTTCTGCAAAAATCTTTTGATATAAGCTACGATATGAATGACCGAACTTTGGAGGAAATAAAAACAGATGACGACGGAAACGCTGAATATTTCAACTGCGAATGGCGACACTACCGCGTTTGTTGCAAAGCCTGACAGCGGCGCGACGAAGGCCGTTTTGATGATTCAGGAATGGTGGGGCTTGAACGACCACATTAAAGACATTGCCGGGCGCTATGCGGGCGAAGGTTTTATCGCCATCGCACCCGATCTTTATCGCGGAAAGCTCGCCGCGAATCCGGACGAAGCCTCGGCGATGATGAAAAACTTAACGATCGAAGACGGGCTTGATACAATTGCGAACGCGGCAGCGAAAGCCGGCGAAACCTTCGGTATTTCGCATTTCGGCATCACCGGTTACTGCATGGGCGGAACCTTTGCTTTGCGTGCGGCATGCGAGCTTGAGGGCTTTAGCGCAGCAGTTCCGTTTTATGGCGACACCCCCGGAAGATGTTCTATCGAAATTGCGTACGCCGACGATCTTTATTTCAGGCACGCGCGACGGATGGATCAACCCCGAAAAGGTCGCGGCGCTCGAGGACGCGGTTGAACGCTTTGAACTGCCGGTTCACTCTGTAAAATACGACGCCGATCACGCTTTCTTCAATGACACGCGGCCCGAGGTTTACAACGAAACAGCCGCCAAGGACGCGTGGGCAATGGCAATTGCTTTTTTCAATGAAAAGCTTTAGTCGGGCAAAAATTTCACTAAATTTCCGCGGCGATCATCGAAAGGTTTCGAGATTTATGAAATATGACTGAGCTATCAGACTCTTGCATCCAGACTTCCGATCTGTAACGCGGGGACCGCAAGTCGCTGCTCTTTGTGTAATTTTGCCGTATGTTTCCGGGAATACATCGCCGCGTCCGCCTTTTGAATTGCGGCATCAAGATCCTCGGCGCTTGAAAAGTCGTTAAAGCCCCACGAAACGCCTATCGTTATCGGTCGATCTATTCCATCGATCAATACGTCTCGGAGAAGCCTTTCGAGTTTCGACATTCTGAGTTCGGCCATTTCACTTTCCATGCTGATCATGACGACGAAAAATTCGTCGCCGCCCCATCTGAAGATCAGGTCTTCGGCACGGACGATATCGCGAATACTCCCGGCGACGAAGCGAATCACCGAATCACCGGCGCTGTGGCCATATAGGTCGTTGATGCTCTTTAGACCATCGATATCGAAAAATCCGGCGCAGCCTGAAACATTCTGTTCATCGCCATTATGTCGATTTACAAAACCGTAAAACGCATGTCGGTTGAACGCCGTCGTAAGCGGATCAGTGTGGGCTATCTTCTCCAGCTGCGAATGTGCGGCTATTAGTTCGTCATTTGCATTCTTGTAATCGAACAACACCTTTTCGAGCAATACGATGACCATTCCAAAACCCAATGTAGTTTGCAGAACCAGATCGATGATGGAGTTGTATGAAAGTAAATCCGTATTGAAATCGATGAACATTCGCGCAGTGAAAACAGTGAAGTAGAGAAAGAAATTGATGGTGAGAAGCCCGAGTGCGATGTATGTTACCCGCCACCCAAAGCTGTGAAGTTCGGATCGTCTAATTGCAATGAACGCTGCGGCAAAGAATCCCGAAAGCACCAAAGAATGCAATGTGTAAAGCTCGTTGAAATCCGCTGAGAACATCGGCAGCGCGACCGCAACTGCCACGAATGGCAGCATGAGCAATTCCGAGCGTGTTTGGAGTTCGAAATCGTAAGAAAGATTTTTGCAGCCGGCAACTAACAAAAATCCAAACATATATTCACCGAAAAAATAGTATGTGAACAGCAATCTGCTCAAATGTTCGTATTCAAACGCGAGTCGCAGACATATTAATGCGAGCGAAAGACAAAGCCACGCGGTCGTCCAGTATTTGAGCGCGTTTAGTTTTAACGACCGTCGCAGGAAAAGTAAAAGGATCGTTATCAGAAATACGCCGTTGAGCTGAATGAGAAGGCCGAGTTTGGAATCCATTTGAAGAAGTCGAAAGACAAAAAACTTGTTGGTCTGGAGGTGGAAGTGAACGCGGGAACTGGATGCGAAAGGAGCACCACGTTCTATTTTATTACATATCGCCGGTTGGTGTCTATGTATTTTTTAGGAAAGCGTCGAGTTCCGATCGGGTCGGCAATGCCGTCCGCGCACCGATCTCCCGACACTTCAAGGCAGCGACCGCATTCGCCATAACTGCTGCAGTTTCAATGGTTTCGCCAGTCAGCAGCCCATACAGCAGCCCTGTGCGAAATGCATCGCCGGCACCTGTCGTATCCCGACAGCCGCCGGGAACGTCGAAGCCGCTTGTTTCGATATATTCGCCGCCGCAGAGGAGTAAAGAGCCGCGGTTTCCAAGAGTGATCCCGATAAGCGCATTTCCGAAACGGGCGCTCATCTCCGCAAGTGCGGCCCGAGGATCGGAAATTCCAAGAAATTTCTCAGGGAATTCCGAACCGGCGATCATAATATCGACCAGCGGAAAAAGCTCATCTATGCCCTCGACAACATTGTCGATATCGAGCGAAACCGGCACGCCAAGCGTTCGGGCGGCGGCCGCCAATCGGATACACGCGGCGGTATCATGGTGCGTCATGTGGAGCAATCGGCAGCTATTGACCGCTTCGATCGGCGCCTCGTCAGCAGCGAAGCTGAGCCGCTTGTCGCGTTTCCATGTCACCGTGCGTTCGCCGCTCGATTCATCGATGATGATAAAAGCGATCTGTGTTTCGGCATCTTCGACGGTCGCACAATATTGGAGGTCAATACCTTCTTCCGAAAGTGTATCGATTCCAAATTTACCTGCATCGTCCCTGCCGAATTTACCTGCGTAGTAAGTTTTTAAACCCAGACGCTGAAGTCCGGCAACGGTCGTCGCAACTTCGCCGCCGGCAAAACGGGCATAATTGCCAAATTCGATCTTTGACCCGAATGCAGGATATTCTGGGACTGAAA